>DATDQC010000154.1:0-9442 GCA_035292455.1 Thermoplasmatota archaeon | reverse complement strand
AGGAGGAGGTACTCCTCGACGTACTCGGTGTGGCTGCCGGGGCCCGACCAGGTCGCGGTGAGCGGGTTGTAGAGGGTGCCCGAGCGCTGCTCGATGCGGAAGTGTGCCGGGATGGACTCGAGCGTGCCGCCCGCCGGGAGGTAACTGAGGGTGGCGCCATGCACGAAGAGGGTGAGGGGGCCGGAGGCGGAGGCGCGGCCGTCGAAGGCGCGCGCCTGGTAGAGGCCGGCGGGAAGGAGTGCCGAGAAGCCGTCGTTGGCCATCGGGTCCTTGAGGCGGATGCTGAGGCGGTCGTCGAGGACGTAGTCCACGCTCTTGGGGTCCTGGAGGAGGCCGACCAGGAGGTCGCCGCCGACGGGGCCGCTGCCGAGCTGGAGCGCGGCGTCGGTGGCGAGCAGGGTGAACTCCGGCCGGCGCTCGGTGAGGGTGAGGAAAGCGCCTTCGACGTCGAGCGGGATGCGCTCGACGCGGTCCTCCCACACGACCTCGAGCTTGGGGTCCTGGGGGTTGACGAAGCCGAAGGCGCGGTGGACGACGCGCTCGGCCTTCCCCTCGCTGCCCTGGACGAGCAGGCTGGCGGCGCCGTCGGCGCCCTGCAGGAGGAACGAGCCGTCGGCGGCCGAGGCGGTGTGGAGGCCCTGGACTTCCAGGGGGAGCGCCATGCGGCCCTGGAGGCCCCCGGTCTCGGCGGCGGCGGGGACCGCGGCCACCAGGAGGAGTAGGGCTGACACTGCGAGCATCCGACCCGTCCGCATCGGACCCAAAACCGCTGACCAGGACTTAAAGGATTGTTGGTGGCCCCGTCGAAACGCCTCCTGGAGGCCCGACCTGGTGGAGGTGTTAGGCCCGCGGCAGCCCCTTCTGGGTCCCGCGCACCGCCTGGATGGCCTTGGCGTAGTCCTTGGAGCCGAAGACGAAGGAGCCGGCCACCGCGACGGTGGCCCCGGCGCGCTCCACGACGCGGGCGGTCTCGCCGTTGATGCCGCCGTCCACTTCGATGTCTAGCGGGCTCTCGCGGCCGGTGCGGTCCGCCATCTCGCGGATGCGGCGGATCTTGGGCACCACCGCCTCGATGAACTGCTGGCCGCCGAATCCGGGGTTGACCGACATGACGAGGACGAGGTCGAGGTCCTTGAGGACCGCCTCGAGGCACGCCTCGCTGGTTGCGGGGTTGAGGCTCACCCCGGCGCGCTTCCCGAGGCCCTTGATCTGCTGCACGTTGCGGTGGAGGTGCGGGCACGCCTCGGCGTGCACCGTGATGCCGTCCGCCCCGGCGGCGGCGAACTCGGCGACGTAGCGCTCCGGCTCCACCATCATGAGGTGGCAGTCGAGGGGCAACCGCGTGTGGGGCCGGATGGACTTCACGATGGGCGGCCCGAGGGTGAGGTTGGGGACGAAGCGGCCGTCCATGACGTCGACGTGGATCCAGTCGGCGCCCGCCCTCTCCACCGCCTTGACCTCGTCGCCAAGGCGCGCGAAGTCGGCGGAGAGGATGGAGGGTGCGACCTTGAGCACGGAGGGCGGGAGGTGGGGCGGCGGGATAAACGGCGCGGCTTAGATGACCCGGAGCCCTGGCTTCAGGGGGAACGCCTCCTCCAGCCTCGCCACCGCGTCCCGCGGCAAATCGAAGTCGCCGCCGGCGTTCTCGCGCACGTGCTCCAGCCTCTCCGCCTTGGGGATGGCGACCACCTCGGGGAAGCGGAGAAGGAACGCCAGCACGACCTGCCGCGGCGTCTTGCCGAGCCCCCGGGCGACCTCGTCCAGGACCTCGGCCCGCTTGCCGGCCGGGAACCCAACGCGGTCGCCGCCGAAGGGGGAGTAGGCGACCAGGGTCACCTTGCGGCGGCGGCACCACGGCAGCACCTCCGCCTCGATGCCGCGGTCGGCCAGGTGGTAGAGCACCTGGTTGGCGGCGAGGCGGCCGCGGCCCAGGATGGACTCCGCCTGGTCGAGGTCGCCGACGTCGTAGTTGGAGACGCCCACCATGCGGATCCGCCCGTCGTCCACCAGGCCGGCGAGCGCCCGAAGGGTCTCGTCGAGGGGGACGGAGCCCTCGCGCCAGTGGTGGTAGTAGAGATCGAGGCAGTCGGTCTGGAGGCGCTTGAGGCTTGCAAGGCAGGCGGCGCGCACCCCCTTGGCGCTGCCGTTCTTGGGGAGCACCTTGCTGGCAAGGAAGAGGCGGGGCCGGTGGCGCGCCACGATGGGGCCGAGCACCGTCTCGCTCCGGCTGCCCTGCTCGTAGAGCTCGGCGGTGTCGATGTGGGTCATGCCGAGCCGGATGCCCTCCTCGAGGGCGGCCACCGCGGCGGCGGGGTCCTTGAGGCGCCACGTCCCCTGGCCGATGGCGGCGACCGGCTCGCGCTGCGGGCCGAACGGGCGGGTTCGCACGCACCCTCCATGGGCTGGCCCCCATCAAGCCTGTGGCGCGGGTGAGGGTCCGGGCCGTCGTCGCTGGAGGTCTCCAACTTCCACCGGAAACGGCACGATTCCATTCTGCCGGTGTTTAATATTCCCTAGAGAAGTCCCACAGCGCCCATCGTTTGGGCAGGACCACGGAACCACATGGCATTCAACCCTGGCGTAGACACAAGCGACCTCGACTGGCTCGGCATCGTCCTCGCGGTGCTCGCGAGCATCGTCATCGGATTCATCTGGTACTCCCCCAAGATGCCGACCGGCCGCATCTGGATGAAGGGCATCGGGATGTCGATGGACCACAAGCCGGACCAGAAGGCGATGATGAAAGGGATGGTCCTCATGATCGTGGGGGCGTTCCTCACCATGATGGTCTTCATGCACGTCGTTCTGGCCTTCACCGAGTCCACCTGGATCGAGACCGGCGACGAGTTGACGATGGGCATGGCGGCCCAGGGCGCGTTCTGGACCTGGCTGGGCTTCTTCCTTCCCATGTCCATGTCCGGCGTGGCGTGGGAGAGCCGACCTTGGAGCCACGGCATCGTCGTCGCGACCTACTACCTCGTCAACCTCATGGTAGCGGCGATGATCTTCACCTGGCGCCTGGCGTAGTCCAGCCGCCAGGTTCTTTCTCCCTTTCTTCCCCTTCTTCTTTCCCTAGACGACGACCCCGAACAGGGTGCCCACCCCGTACGTCACCAGGGCGGCGAGGCTTCCGAGCACCGCCATCTCGAGTCCGCTTTGCAGCGGGGGCAGGCCGGCGACGCGCGCTTTGGCCCAGCCGGCGGCAAACAGCCCGGCAACACTCACGACGGAGGCAGCCGCAAGGGCCATGTCCGCCGGGGCGAGGAAGAAGGGCAGCACCGGCAGGAGCGCGCCCACGATGAAGGCGAGCGCGATGACCAGCATCGCCCGCACCGGGCTGCGGGCCGACTCCTTGCCGACGCCGAACTCCTCGCGCATCATCCACTCCACGAAGCGGTCCTCGTTTGCGGTGAGGTGGCGCACCAACTCCCCCTGCACCGCCGCGGGGTAGCCCTTCTCGGCCATCATCTCTTTGAGCTCCTCGGTCTCGAGTTGAGGGTAGGCCCGGATGTGGTCGCGCTCCCGGCGAGCTTCGGCTTCGTAGTACTGAGTCTGGCTCTTGGTGGAGATGTACTCCCCGAGGCCCATGGAGAGCGCGCCCGCGACACCCGCGGCAACCCCGGCGACACCCACAACGTCGGAGCCCAAGGCGGCGCCCGCGACACCTGCGCAGGCGGCGTACACCGAGACCACGCCGTCGTTGAAGCCCAGGATGAGGTCGCGGACGTAGTTGCGGACCCCCTTCTGCTCGCTCGCCTCGGAGCGCGGCGGGCCGCGGGCGGGGGGCTGGGGGCGGTGCTCCGCCTTGAGCTCGGGGAGGGTCTTGCCGTCGGCGGCCGCCGGCTTGTGCATCGAGGCGGGCAAGGCGGCCCGCCTTCAAGGCCGTGGCGCCCCGTTCCCCCAACCTTGAAGCCAGGGACGAGGTGGCGGGCCACGTGCCACAAGCCCGCCGCGGACCCCCCAAGGCGGGGGCGTCGAAGGCCGCGCCCGCCGCGCGGGGTGGCCCGCCCTCCCGTCGGCCGCGCGGGTCGGGGGGCTGGCCGGTCCTGCAGATTGCCCTCGACGAGGCCAACCTCGACCGCGCCCTGCAGTATGCCAGGGAGGCGGTCGCCGGAGGCGCCGACTGGGTCGAGGCGGGCACCCCGCTCATCAAGTCGTGCGGCCTCGACGCCGTGCGCAAGCTGCGCAAGGCGTTCCCGGGCAAGGTCGTGGTCGCCGACATGAAGACCATGGACACCGGCGCGTTCGAGGCCGAGATGGCCTTCAAGGCGGGTGCCGACGTCGTGGGGGTGCTGGGCGCCGCCTCGGACGGCACGCTCCGCGAGGCGGTGAAGTCGGCCCGCAAGTACGGCGGCAAGGTCTACATGGACCTTCTCTCGGTCAAGGACAAGGTCGCCCGCGCCAAGCAGGCCGAGGCCCTCGGCTGCGACTACGTCTCGCTCCACATGGGGGTGGACGAGCAGATGCGCGGCGCCTCCCCCTTGGAGATGCTCCGGCGCGTCGCCGCCGCGGTGCAGATCCCCGTCATGGTGGCGGGCGGGCTCACCACGGAGACCGTGGGCCCCTGCGTCAAGGCGGGCGCCTCGGTCGTCATCGTCGGCGGCGCCCTCACCAAGGCGCCCGACATTGCCCGCGAGGCGCGCCGCCTGAAGGAGGCGATGCGCGACCGCAAAGTGATTCCGACGAAACTCTACAAGAAGTACAACCAGGACGGGCTGCGGGAGGCGTTCAGGCAGTGCTCCACCTCCAACGTCTCCGACGCCATGCACCGCAAGGGGGCGATGGTCGGCATCGAGGCCCGCCAGCAAGGGGTCCGCGTCGCCGGCCGCGCCGTGACGGTCTTCACCGCCGACGGCGACTGGGCGAAGCCGGTGGAGGCCATCGACGTCGCCAAGCCGGGCGACGTCATCGTCATCGACCAGCGCGGCACCACCACGGCGATGTGGGGCGAACTGGCAAGCTGGTCCTGCAAGGTCAAGGGGGTGGCGGGCGTCGTGGTGGACGGCGCGGTGCGCGACATCGACGACATCCGCGCCATGGGGTTCCCGGTGTGGTCGCGCCACGTCGTGCCGCACGCCGGCGAGCCCAAGGGGTTCGGGGAGATCGGCGCCGAGGTGCAGTGCGGCGGCCAGCGTGTGCGCTCCGGCGACTGGATCCTCGCCGACGACATGGGGGTCGTCGTGGTCCCCCAGGAAGAGGCGCAGGAGACCGCCAACCGCAGCCTCGAGGTCCACGAGCGCGAGAACCGGCTCCGCGAGGAGATCAAGCGGGGGAAGACGCTGAGTTCCGTTTTGCATCTGAAGAAGTGGGAGAAGGTCGTTGGGTAGGAGCGGCTGTTATGGACCGGGAAACCAAAGTTGCAATTCGGCCAAATCAGGTATTCGTCGGATGCCAATTCAAGAATGTGCGACCATCCCCGCTCCCGTGCTTGATGCGCCTCGCCTTCAAGCGTATCCAAACAGCGCCTCGTACTCTCCGTGGTCCCCGACCCACTCGATGCGCACGACAATCCCATCCTCGTCGTTGCGCACAACGGTGTAGACGCCGCGAAAGGCGTGCGGCAACCCCTTGACGACGCGCAGCGGCCAGACGTGCTTGAGGAACGCGGGCAGTCGCGGCGGGCTGAAGATGGGGCCGAAGGAGGTGTCGGCTTGGAGTTGCGGCGCCTTGGCCACCAGGCTCGCCCACACCTCGCGGGCGCGGCCTTTGCCCTTGGCGTGGCGTTTGAGAAAGTC
The DNA here is from genome assembly GCA_035292455.1 of Thermoplasmatota archaeon. Lineage (GTDB taxonomy): Archaea > Thermoplasmatota > E2 > JACPAO01 > JAHFTW01 > DATDQC01. The sequence goes on along the minus strand of DATDQC010000154.1, from coordinate 3,707 downwards.
CTCTTTGCAGCCCTCGCGCACGGCCACGAGGTCGGTCGGGGTGCGCTGGGGCAGCGGGCTCATGCGAGCGGGACGTGCCGGACCTTCGGGGCGCGGGGCCCCGGGACGACCCACATGACGCCGTCGGAGCCCACCGTGACAAGGCGGTGCCGGGCAAGCTCCATGACGCTGGCCTGGATGGCTTCGAACCGCACGCGCTTGGCAGGCATCCTCCGCTCAATCTCTGCGTAGCTGAGGGCGGGCTCCCGTTTCCCGTGGGCGTCGCGAAGGATCTTCTCGACCGCGTGCACGGTCTCCAGCGTGGGGTTGGCCTTCATCTGCAAAGGGGGCTTCTCGATGAGCACTACACTCAAATGTGTAGTATGGCGATTTAAGATTTGCGGAGAGGTTCCACGGTCAGGCGGGCGGGGAGAAGGTGGCAAGCGGAATCCCTCCGGGCTCCCGGGGGCCAATGGCCTTTTGAGGAACATGGCTTCCAGAGCGCGGAGCCTGACCATGCGCCTTGGTTTTTCCGGAATCCTCGTTCTCGTGATGGCAGCCGCCATGAGCGGCTGCGCCGACTCCAGCAACGGTTCGGGGCCGTCGGGTTCGGACACCACGTCCCCCTCGACGTCCGCACCCACCGGCACGACGGACGGGCCCGGCCTGTCCACCACCTGCATCCTCGACAGCGTGGAGACCTTCGCCAAGGCCCCCGCCCCCGGGTTCCTCTACGGCATCGCGGTCCACGACGGCAAGGTCTACGTCTCGACCAGCGTCGGCTACCCCGGCCACACCCCCAACAACGACGGAGAGCGCATCTTCTCCTTCGACGCAGACGGAACGCTCAACGCCACCTTGGCCATCCCCACCACGCCGGCCAGCAACATGGGGCTGGCGGACCTCGCCTTCGACAACGCCTCCGCCGGGGCGCGGCTCTACATCGTGGACATGAACGGCCGCGTCCTCAGGGCGAACGTCAGCCCAGACCTCTCAGCGGCCGAGACCTACGCCAGCATCCCGGCGCCCTACGGGAGCGCCCAATGGTACGTGTCCATGCCAATCGGCATGGCGTTCGCGCAGGACGGCTCGGCGTACGTCGCGGACGACGCCGGAAGGATCTGGAAGATTGCGCCCGCGGGTCTCCCCACGCTGTGGTTCCAGGACCCGCGGCTCGTGGGGGACCTCGTGGCCCACTACGGCGCCTACGGTGTTGCGATTGGGCCGGACGGCCTGCTCTACGTGTCGGTTTCGGGGTCGGCCGAGTCCGGCGGGGTGAGCGACAGCGTCGTGTTCCGACTTCCCCTGTCCGACGCGCCCCAGGCGGGCGACCTGGTGGAGTTCTACCGCGCCCCGGCCGCCTCGCCCCACCAAGGACCCGGCCTCACCTCCATCGCCTTCGGCTCGTCCGGCGCGATGTACGCGGCGCTGGCAGTCACCAACGAGGTCGCCGTCGTCGATGCCACCGGAGCCGAAGTGCGGCGCATCCAGAGCGACCTCTTCGCCGGCGCCCACGGCATGGCGTTCGACGGCGACCGGCTCCTCGTCGCCAACAACGGCATCTCGCCAGCGAGCGAGGACCCCGAGAGCTGGGCCATCCTCAGCCTCTGCGTCCAGGACGAGGGATGGCCCCTCGTCGAACCCACGACAATCCCGTAAACCCCCTGCGTGCCGGCGCTGGTCGCGTCGCCGGGCCTCGGCGTGCCGCCGGCACGCCTTCGGCCCGGCTCCTTGTCCTCATCCGGCAATCCGGCCCGCGCAGCCCAACCCATTTTTCGGACAGGCTCTAAAGGAGGAACGCGAACGTCACGTAGGTGATGAGCACCATGAGGAAGGCGTGCCGGAGGCCGAGCACGGCCTTGCCGCTACCCATGAGGCCCGCCACGACGCCGTCGCCGATGGCCTGCACGAGGGCGGCGAGGAAGTAGAAGAGCTGGAACTGCTCGACGGTCACCGAGGTGCCGCCGAGGCCGCCGACCTGGCCGAGGGCCCCCCCCGCCTGGACGGCCTCGCTCGAGCCGACGATCTGCGGCACGAACTGGTTGTAGAGGACGGCGACCACGGTGAGGAAGACGAAGAAGGTGATGTAGATGACAAGGGTGTAGAGGCTCATGGTGAGGCGGCGCTCGTTCTCCAGGTTCTTGATCTCGCGGGCATCGCGGGCGGCGGCGAGCAGCACGTCGGTGGTGCTGCCGCCCGACTTGTTGGCCTGCAGGATGAGGCTCACGGCGCGACGGGCGAGGGGCGTGCGCACCCGCTCCGCGAAGCGCTCGAGCGCCTCGGCAAAGGGGACGTTCCACCGCAGCTGGTCCGCCATCTTCTGGACCTCAGGAGTGAGCGGCCCGTACTCGCCGCGCGAGGCCACCTGCACCGCCGCGGTGAGGGTGAGGCCGCCGCGGTGGCTCGAGGCGAGGTCGCGGAGAAAGTCCGGGAAGCGTTCCTCCATGCGCCGGATGCGGCGGTACTGGAACGACTTGTGGTACCCGTAGGGTCCGAGCGCCACCAGGACGGCGAGGCAGAAGAGGTGGAGCCAGGTGCGGCCGGGGAGGTCGAGCACCTGGCTTCCCGGGAAGGCCAGGATGGCGGGGACGGCGAGGAGAAGCGCTCCGCCCGCCGAGCCGGCGAGCAGGAGGTTCTCCCCGCGCTGGCGGCGGTCGACGAGGGGCTTGAACAGCATCGGCTCGGCCATCTCGGTGCGCGCGACGGAGAACGCGGCGGCAGCACTCAGGCCGAGGGCCACCACGAGGAAGATGAGCGTGCCGAGGACGATGGGGCTGCGGCCGACCTCTTTGAAAAGCCCAAGGGCGCCGACACCGAACAGGATGAACAGCAGGAAGACGAGGAGGAGGAGGGCGAAGGCGCCGAGGATCGGCGTCATGAGGTGGCGCCCGCGGACCGAGCTCGGGACGACCTGGCCGGCTCCGCGCTCCAGGCTGAGGAGTGTGGCCAGGGCGGGCAGGCGGAATAGGCTCAGGGAGAAACTGGCGACGATGGCGGCGGCGAGGAGAAGGGCCGCGGCGTCGTCGGGGCCGAGGCCGACCCCGGTGAGTGCGTCCTCCTTCGCCTGGACGAGGAAGGCGAGGAGGACGAGGAGCCCTTGGAGGATAAGCGCCAGGAGAGCAAGCAGGGAGCGCAGGCTGTCCCGGGGGCGCTCCAGCGGAGTCACCAGGGTCTGCGCGTAGGCGGCGGCCTGGGTGAGGGAGAGGGCGGCGGTGAGGACCAGCGCGCCGCGGTCGAGGACGCTGGACGAGGCCTGGGCGGTGAGGACGCCGCCGCGCACGCCGAAGATGAACACCAGGACCACGCCGCAGGCGACGGCGAGCGCGTAGAGGAACAGGCCGACGAACCGGAGGCGGTTCCACTTGCGCGTCGCCTCGTAGCGCGCCCCTTCGGAGGTGGGAGGCATGAGTGTCCGCAGCACCGGCACCCGGACCCCGAGGACGACCGCGAGCCCGGAGAGCAGGATGCCCGCCATCGCGGTCTGGAGACCCACTTCCGCAGGACCTCCCGAGGCAGCCAGGGCCAGCACGGCTCCGCCCACCGTCATCAACGTGGCGGAGGTCAGAAGGAGGATGACCGACAGCTCAGCGCTGCGGTCGGCCGGAGAGGAGGGAGCGGTCGGCTGGTGCGGCACGGCCGTCGGCGGGGTGCGCGCCGGGCCAAGTCGCGGCGGGGCGGGCCGGGCGGGTGGGGCCTGGGCAGGTGGGGTTCGGATGGGCGGGGCGCGG
>DATDQC010000153.1:0-8046 GCA_035292455.1 Thermoplasmatota archaeon | reverse complement strand
CGCCGTCGGCGCCCGCGGCGAGGAGTTGCCCTGCAAGGTCGCTGGTCTCGTGCCCGAGCAGGATCGCGGTCACCTTCTGGTGCAGTTTCTCCGCCATCGGGCCGGCGGCGCCGAGAAGCTCCAGGGTGACATCGTGGAAGCGGCCGCCGCGGTGCTCGGCGATGACCCAGATGCCCTTCCACTCCGCAAACGACGCGGCGGGTTCGGCGGGGCGGAGGCGGATGGCCTCGTAGCGCTGCGGACGGGGGCGGGCCGGGTTCATGCCACCACCCCGCGCCTCTGCCACTCGTCCACCAGCGTCTTGGCGTCGCCGATCTTGTCGCAGTGGCGGTCGAAGCCGGCCGAGATGTCGACCTTGCCGACGATGGTGGGGCTGCCCTTGAGGCCGACCCAGGAGGGGTCGCCGAGGTCCTTGAGGTCGGTGAGGCTCCAGACGATGAGCGGCGCCTTGGCCCCCCTGAGCTTGCCGTTGAGGGTGGCGATGCGGGGGCGGTTGATCTTGAGCTCGCAGGTGACGCAGGCGGGAAGCGGCAGCCGCAGCACCTCGTGGCCGCCGCCAATCGAGCGCGTCGCGGTGAGGAGCTCGGTCTGGGGGTCCCATGCAAGGGCGTGGATGTAGGTCGCCTGCTCGGTCTGGAGGTGGCCGGCGACACCGGGCCCGACCTGGCCGGTCGAGGCGTCGGTGGTCTCCTCCCCGAAGAGGATGAGGTCCACGTCGCCGTGCTCCCGGCTCAGGCGCTTGATGCCGGCGGCGAGGGTCAGGCTGGTGGGGTAGGTGTCGGCCCCGGCGAAGGCGCGGTCAGTGATGAGGACGCCGCGGTCGGCGCCGCGCGCGATGCACTCCCGCAGCATGATGTCGAAGAAGGGCGGCCCCATCGTGAGGACCGAGACCTGCGCGCCGAAGCGGTCCTTGAACTGGAGCGCCAGCTCGAAGGCGTTCTCGTCGGGGGGGTTGATGATGTTCTTGACCTTGGAGCGGTCGAGGGTCTTCTTCACCGGGTCGATGGTGAGGTCGGTCGCGTCGGGGGTCATCTTCATGCAGACCGCGACGTGGAGCGGGCGGCCAAGCGACGTGATGGGGACGGTGGGCATCCTGGCACCGGTGGAGCCGTCCGTCGGAGGCGTCCGGCGGCTGGCCCTGGGGGCGGCGACTTGGGGACGGGCTATAAGCGGTGCGGCCGCGCCGGCGTCGTCACCTGGAGTGCTGCTTGCCCTCGTTGCGGATGGCGCGCTCCAGGCTGCGCTGCATCTTCTCCGCCCGGCGCATGGCCTTCTTGGCGTGCAGGAGCGCGCGGTCGCGTTCGCGCGAGGCGTGGTGAGCGAGGAGCCGGTCGCGGTGGGCGGCCAGGTGCTCACGGACGCCGGCGTTCTCCCCGAGGAGCTCCTGCAGGTGCGCCAGGCGGGCGTGCTGGTCCATGGTGGCGCCTACCTTCGCGAGCGGCGCAGGTGGCCAAACGCCTGCACGTCGGGCGTCTTGGCGACCTCGAGGTGGTTCCGGAACTGCGCCACGAAGATGAGGTCGTCGTCCGCCTTGGGGCCGGTGGACTGCATCCGCCACGTGCAGCCGGGATGGACGTCACAATGGATCTCCAGCGGCTCGCCGCGGGGACCCCGCTTGGTGACGGTGTAGCTGGTGCTCACATGCAATCCAAGGCGACCGACCCGATAAGGCCAGCAGGTGAGGGCGGCGCCCCCGGGAGCGGCTTCACCCGGCGGTCCCGTAGCCGGCCAGGGCGTCCGGGCCACCGGCGCTACGCCAGCGAGCCGAAGGCGCCCTGCCGGAGGAGGCGGCGACGCAGGATGAGGTAGATGGCGAAAGAGACCGCCATGAGCACCACCGAGTAGGCGGCGGCCAGTTCCAGCGACCCCGCCTCCGCCTCGCTGAAGATCTTGATGGGCGCGGTGCGCAGCACGGCGGAGACCACGACGATGGTGGCGCCGAACTCGGCGATGCTCCGGGAGAAGACGAGGACGCCTCCAGAGAGCAGGCTGGGCTTGAGGAGGGGGAGGACGACGGTGCGGAAGACGCGGACGTGGCCCGCCCCCAGGCTCCGGGCCGCGCTTTCGAGGTTGGGGGGAAGCTGATGGAGCGCCGTCCCGACGGTGCGCACCATGTAGGGGAAGGTCTCGAGCACGTGCGCGAAGACGACGATCCAGAGCGTCCAGGTGAACGCGAGGGGGTGCCCGAGCATCAACTCCCCCAGGGCCTGGATGGGCCCGAACGGGCCGTAGAAGGAGAGGAGCGCGAGGCCCACCACGACGCTCGGGAGGGCGATGGTGAGGTTGCTCATGGCGTCGAGGAACTGTGCCCCGAAGACGCGGCGGCGCACCGTGGCGTAGGCGACCAGGGTCCCCAGGACGAGCTGCACGGCGACCACGATGAAGGCGACCTCGAAACTGCGGAGCAGGGGGTTGTAGAGGTTCGGCTCGCTGAAGAGCTGGCGGTACCACTCGAGGGTGCGCGGCCGGACCCCTTCGAAGATGGAGGGGGTGAGGCTGAAGGTGAAGACCGTGACCAGGGGACCGAGGATGAAGAAGGCGAAGAGCGACCAGATGACCACGGTCCAGACCACCCGGCCGGTGACCTTGCGGGCCGTGGCCCAGGCGCGCAGGTTGGGGGGCTTCGTCATTCCGTCACCTCGTAGCGACGCAGCTCGGTCTCGAAGACTTTCCAGTCGGCCCAGTCGAACTCCAGGACCTCGGCGCCGTCGAGGGAGAGCGCCCCCCCGGGCAGGGGGACGGCAGGGTCCACGGGCCGCAAGTGGAATTCGGCAAGCCCGGCCTGCGCCTCGGGCGTGAAGAGGAAGGCGATGAGCGTCTCGGCCCCCTCGTGCGGGTGGTGCGCGACCAGCCCCGCGGAAAAGAGGACCGGTGTGGTGGCCCGCACCCCCGCCACGCGGGGGACGTCGAAGGCCACCTTGGCGCCGAGGCCCTGGTAGAAGCGGGCCACCGCCTCGTAGCCGAGGGTCACATCGAAGCTGCCGTCGGCCACACCGCCGATGGTGGCGCGGGCGTTGGTCGGCTGCACCACCGTGTTCGCCACCGCCCGGGCCCCCGCCTCAGGGTCGGTCGTCTCCAGGAAGAGAGAGGCGTAGACGCCGTTGTTGCTGAGGAGGGGGTGCGGCAGGCCCCACTCCAGCCCCTCCTCCGCGAGGTCGGGGGCCGCCCGGCCCGAGGCGTGCACCGTGACGAGCGGGCTCCAGGCGAAGGCGATCCAGACGCGTCCACCCGGGACCTCGCCGCTGCGGTTCCCGTCCCCCACGTCGAGGGCGGGGTCTGGGATGGGGAGGAAATGGCCCTCATGGTACCCCTTCTCGATCAGAAGCGGCGAGGCGTGCAGGAAGACGTCGGCCTCGGGGCGGTCGCGCGACAGCCGGACGCGGTAGTACTCCTCGCCGGCGGACATGTAGACCGGCTCCACCCGGATGCCGGTTGCGGCCTCGAAGCGGGGGATCAGGTGGTCTTCCAGGACGTCGCGCAGGGCGGGCGTCGTGTAGACGACCAACGTGTGGCTCTCGATGCGGTGGAGGTCCACCGCGGAGGCCGTGGCGGCCACCACCAGGAGGAGTGCCAGGCCGGCCGTGGGGTCACGCCTTGCCAACGGGCCACACCTCGAAGGTCTCGCGCTCCGGTCCTTTCTTCACCATGACGTGCACCTCGTCGCCCACCGCCGCCGCGTTGAAGGCGACGGGCAGCCGGGGGCCGCCCTGCAGCTGGATGTAGCGGTGTCCGTGCTCGTCGGCCTGCACCTTGGCGCGGTGGAAGAGCACCATCTTGACGAAGTCCTTCACAAAGGGGTGCTCGTGCTTCATGACCTCCTGGGCGGGGCCGGCGATGACGACCTTGCCGTCGTTGAGGACCACGACGTGGCGGGCGAACAGGAACGCCTCCTCCTGGTCGTGCGTCACCAGGATGGTGGTGAGCTTGAGGCGGTCGATGATGTGGCGCACCTGGTCCACGAGCTCGACCCGCGTCGTGGCGTCGAGGGCGGTGAACGCCTCGTCGAGGAGGAGGAGGCGCGGCTCGGCGGCGAGCGCGCGGGCGAGTGCCACGCGCTGCTGCTCGCCGCCCGAGAGGCTGGGCGGGTAGGCGCCGTGCTTGTGCTTGAGGCGCACCAGGTCCAGGAGCTCGCCCACGCGGCGGTGGATGGCGCCGTTGCCCATGCGGCGCACCCGCATCGCGTAGGCGACGTTCTCGTACACGGTCATGTGGGGGAAGAGGGCGTAGTCCTGGTAGACGATGCCGACCCGGCGGCGCTCCGGCCGCACGTAGGTGACGTCCTCGCCGTCGAGGAGGACGCGACCCTGGTCGGGGACCACCTCCCCGAGGATGGCCCGCAGGAGCGTGGTCTTGCCGCACCCTGAGGGGCCGATGATGGCGACGATGCCCCCGAGGGGGACCTCAAGGTCGATCCCCTTGAGGACCCTCTTGCCGCCAAGCCGGGCGTGGACGCCTTGGATCTGGATGCGTGCCATGGAAATGCCGTCGCCGCGGTCCGTGGAATCCACGGAAGCCGCACGTTCCCCTTCATCGGCAAAGCCGATTGGGGGTCAAAAAGGCTACCTGTTGAGGATGCAGAGGACCCGGGGGAAGGCGGCTGCGCGCCCCCACCGAGAAAGTCTATTGCGGGCCGTGAACCTGGTCGGCGCGTGAAGCCCCGCCTCGCGCAGGCTCTCCAGGCGGTCGCCGCCCTCGGCTCGTTTGCCGCCGCCGGGGCGCACGGCCTCGTCACCGGCGAGCACTTCGACGAGTGGTGGGGCTACGGCGTCTTCTTCATCGTCGCCGCGTTCGCGCAGACCGCTCTTGGCATCCTTCTCCTCGCGATGGGGCCGCCGACCGGAAGCGTCCCCGCGGCCTACAGCGAGGCGGACTGGCGCCGCCTGCAGTCGCGCGTCTATGTCGCGGGCATCGTAGGGAACGGCGCCGTCATCGCCCTCTACGTCGTGACGAGGACCGTGGGCATCCCGCTCTTTGGGCCGGAGGCGGGGGAGGTCGAGGACATCGGCACGGTGGACCTCGTCTCCAAGGTCATGGAGGTCCTCGCCATCGTGGCCATGGGGTGGCTGTGGGTCTCGATGCGGGGCGGTACGGTAGAGCCCCTGATGCCGCAGGGTGAGCAAGTTCCCTAAGCCGTTACGTGGGGCACCAATCGGTTATTTAGTACGATGGATGTTTGGGAAGTCGAAGGCAGCGTGCTGATTCAGACAGGGATTTTTTCGAAGCAGGACCGCGCCTTCAAGTTCCAGATTCACCCGGGCACTGGCCGAGTCATTGCCTTTGAAGGTTGAGCGCGCCCCTCTCTCATCCGTACCGATAGTTCACACCAAAACTGGCCCGCGGGTGGTTCCACTTCACGGAGCCGGGGGTGCAGACGATGTCGCAGGTCCCGCACTCGACGCAGTCCTCGTAGGTGAACTGCATGCGGCCGTTCTGGAACTCGAAGCACTTCGCTGGGCAGGCGTTGACGCACATCGTGTGGGGGCAGGTCTCGCAGACGTCGGGGTCCACGGTGATGTGGGCGTACTCGTGGGCGTCGGTGACGTACTTGGCGGTGCCAAGGCGCGCCTTGATGTTGACGATGGGGAGCCCGGCGAAGGCGTTCTCCCGCTTGGCCGTCGGTGCCGCGGGGGCAGCACTCAAAGGTTCATCCCCGCGGAGAGCCCGTCCGCCAGGAGGTCCTTCTTGCCGATGCCGGCGGCCTTCATGGCGGCCATGAGGTGGTGGCGCATCTTGCGCTTCGGACCGGAGGCGCTTAGCATGCTGCGGAAGACCCCGGCGAGGAAGTCGGGGTACTTCTGGAACAGGCGCGGGTTCCAGACGAACTTGCCGACGTTCTTGAAGCTCCGGAAGTCGCCGAGGGTGCCGTCCTTCTCCAACAGTCGCTCGTACTCGGCGAGGGTCACGGCGCTGAAGTCGCCGCGCTTCCGGGCATGAAGGACGGCGTCGGCGGCGGCGATGCCGCTGCGGACGGCGTAGTTCATGCCCTGGATGACGATGCCGTTGCTGAAGCAGAACCCGGCGGCGTCGCCGGCCACCAGGACACCGTCGCCGTGGAGTTCCGAAAGCGCCGCGTAGCCGCCCTCGGGCACCAGGTGGGCGCTGTACTCCACGATCTCGGCGCCCCGGGTGAGGGCGGCGACGTAGGGGTGGAGGCGGAACTGCTCGATGATGTCGTGGGTGGCGAGGTCGCCCTGGTCCTTCATCGAGCGCAGGTTGATGACGACCCCGAGCGACAAGGTGTCCTTGTTGGTGTAGAGGAAGCCCCCGGCCATGACGCCGTCCTTGCGGCCGAGGACGAACTCGCCCGCCATGCCGCCGTCGGGGCCGCATCCGAAGCGGTCCTCAAGGGTCTTGGCGTCGAGCTTGAGGACCTCCTTGACGCCGAGGGCGTAGTGGTCCATGTCGAGCTTTTTGTCGCCGTGCCGGAGGTCGCCTTGGAGGGTCAGGCGGCTGTTGGCGCCGTCGGCGATGATGACGACGTCGGCGAAGGTCGCCTCGCCGCCCTGCTCGACGCCGCACACCTTGCCGTTGTCCCGGGTTAGGGTCTCGACGTTGACGCCGGTGACGACCGTGGCGCCGGCCTTCTTGGCCTCCTGGAGGAGCCACTTGTCGGTGCGTGCCCGCAGGACCGAGTAGCCCACGGTCTCCTTCTTGAGGGCCGGGTCGTGGTAGTCCATGACGAAGGCGTGCCCCTTCTCGCCGAGGAAGCCGACCTTCTTGTTGGAGACCGGGCGCTCCAGGGGGCAAGTCGCCTTCCAGTCCGGGAGGATGCGCCCGAGGTCGTCGCCCCAAAGGATGCCGCCCGAGAGGTTCTTGGCGCCGCCCTCGTCGCCGCGCTCGACGAGGAGAACGTCCACACCCTTCTGGGCAAGGCGGATGGCTGCGGAGGCTCCCGCGAACCCTCCGCCGACGACGATGCAGGTGAACTTCTGGTGGGTCAAGGTGGGCCCGTCCCTTCCAGTGGCGGCGACAGGTCCGCGGTTTAAGAGGGCAGCGGGGCGCAGGACACGCTTGGAATCGGCTTCTCCGTCTCTATGTCGCGTGCGCTTCTTGGTCAGACTCCGGTGAAGGGCAGCCGCAGATTACGCAGATTTCGCAGATTGTGACTTGACTTCCATGACCATGATTGGGTCCATGGCCAAGGGTAATCTGCGAAATCTGCGGTCGTCCTAACGCTGCCGCGGCCTGAAAGCAGGATTCCCCCGTTCTCAGAAACCCCTTCTAAACACGGCGTCAGAAGTTCTGGCACATCACCCTTCAGGTCCCTCCTGGGGCATGTGCCAAATTCAATGTCGTCGTGGTTAGTGCTTGTGGCCGCCGGGTCCGTGGCCGTGCCCTTCGTGGCCGGGCTCCTCGGCGGGCGGGTCGGGCATCACGGGGAAGTTCTCGACCAGGCGGATCGCCTTGGCCTTCCCGGTCGCGGCCCGGAGCTCCGCCACCACGCGGAACTTGGCCATCATCCAGTTCTGGTCGAACTTGGCGGCGTCGGGGACATCCAAGGTCACGGCGTCCTTGCCGGTCTCGAACTTGGTGCCGCCCTGCGGGAAGAGGTTGTCGAGGACGGCCTGGATCTTGGCCTTCTCGTCGGTGAGGACCTCGCGCAGGGTGTACTCGTACCTGAGGCGCTTTCCAGCGAGGTCGTGGTTGAGGTCCACCCGGACGCGGCCGCCCGCAACGCGGGTGACGACGCCGCGCTGGCCGCCGAGGTTCAGTTCCATGCCGGGTTCGGGGGCGACCTTCTGGCTCCGAAACTGCGCCATCGGGACGTCCTTGATCTTCTTGGGGTCCCTCTCGCCGTAGCCCTCTTTGGCGTCGAGCTCGACCTGGAAGGTCTTGCCGACCGTGGCCTTCTCCCGCATGTGACGCTCGAGGGCGGGGAGGACCTGCTCGGCCCCCAGGGTGACGGTGAGGGGACGGTAGCGCTTGCCTTCGCGGTGGATGCCGTGCTGGCGGGCGGTGGGCTCCATCGAGGTGTCCACCGGCTTGGCGACGCCATCCCCGTGGAGGATGTAGTCGAAGCGGACGACGTCCCCGTCCTTGAGGGCC
>DATDQC010000152.1:0-5181 GCA_035292455.1 Thermoplasmatota archaeon | reverse complement strand
CATGGGGACGGCGTCGGCCACGGTGTTGCGACCCGGGTGGGGTCCAAGAGGGTTGCGCCCGCTCCCTGGGACGCGTGCGGGGGCCGCTAGAACCCTGAGAGGCTGTTGTAGCGGACGATCCACAGCAGGTCGTAGGCGTGCAGGAACACCACCAGGAGGATGAGTGCCACATGGAGGATGGCCATCGCCTGCACCTGGGGGCGGTGCGGCCAACCTTGGGCTTTCCGCAGGCGCCGGAGAAGCGTGAGGTGGGCCACCAGGCTCATGAACATCACCATCGGGAGGGTGATGGCGAAGCCGAACGCGGCGACCCCGCGCGTCCCCTGCGTGAAGGAGTGGAAGCTCACGGGCCACTCGAGGAGCGAGAAGGGCTGCCAGAACGGTCGCAGCAGGAGGATCCAGACACCAAGCAGCGCGTAGGTGAGGATCATGAGCATGTCACGGCGGTCCATGAACCCCTCGACGCGGTCGATCTCCACCGGGCGACGCACCCGGATGGTGGGGGCGTAGAGCCTGGACGAGCGCAGGTAGAGGATGGGGACCAGCATGGCGACAAAAAGGAAGATGAGTGCGATGCGGCGCTGCCAGTCGGGAAGAAGGAGCCCGGTGAGCGGGCTAAGGTGCGGGATGCCGTAGGCCGCCAGGAACAGGCGGGGGAGAAGAAGGCCGACGGCGAGGAGCAGCCACACCAGGCGCCACGTCATGGGCCTTAGTGGCCGCGGGTGGTCGAGGAGGGCGAGGGCGCGGTCCTGCGCAGCCACCCCTTCGCGGGGGAGGGTCAGAAGGCCGGTGGCGAGGAGGGCGAAGCAGGGCGCCATGACGGCCGCCCGCGGGAAGGTCGGCGGGAACCCGGGTTCCAGGATGGCGAAGACGAGGAGCAGGGCGGCGGAGAGCCCGAGGCCGCGCGTCCCGTGCACGGCGTGGACCGCGCGTGCGAATGGCTCCATAACGCCCTTCAGGGGGTCGGGCGGCGCCTCCGCGGGAGGCGGCGACGTGCCGAGCGCCGGCGGCGCGCTTTCCTCCGTCGTCAAGACGACTCTCCGTAGAGCCGGGTGAGCTCCGAGGGGTCGGTCGAAGTGAGGGAGCGCTCCCAATGCAAGGGATCGGTGTAGGGGTAGCGGAAATCGTGCTGCAGCAGGGGATGGAAGGAGACGCCAAGGTCGCGGCCGTAGCGCGTCACCGGCCCCCAGAGGTAGCCCATGTGCCACTCCTGGTTCCCCAGCACCTCGGTCCGGTAGTCCTGCGGCATCCACTCGGTGCCGTCGCCGTCGAAGCGGTCGTAGACCCCTGAGAAGGCGGGCCGCAGCCGGCGGTCGTCGCCGGCGACCGGGTAGGAGGCGTGGCTGCCGCCGGCGGGGTAGACGACGAGCCGCCCGCCTTCGAAGGGGGCGCGGTCCGGGCTGAGGCCGGTGAGGCGGAGGCCGCCGTAGTGTTGGCTGAAGGAGGCGCTCTCCGGCATGCCGGACTTGGCAGCTTCCAGGCTCCGGAAGGTGAGCTGGACGAACTCGCGGTCGCCCTGGTGGACGAGCTGCTCGACATCCCGGCTCGCCTCGTCGAGGACGAAGTTGTAGAAGTAGAGGAACCAGTACTGCACCACCACCTTGTCGTTGGTGGTGCGCTGGACGTTGGCGTAGACGGTGGCGGGCGCCGCGCCGGAGGCCATGAGCCCCTCCGAGAGCGCAGCCGCGTCGTGGTGGTCCACCTTGCGGTTGCCGTCGTAGTCGGCGAGGAAGAGGTTGTAGGCGTCCCGGCCATCGTTGAAGCTGAGCTCCCACGTCCTGAGGTCCGGCTGCGGTCTGCCAAAGCCGTAGAGGCGTTGCAGGACGTCGCCCGGGACGGGGTAGAAGGCCTCGCCGGAGTCGAAACGGAGGATGGGGGTCCAGCGCTGCGCCAGCAGCTCCTTGTCGGCATGGGCTATGTCGGTGGCCGCCTGCAAGGTGAGTCCAAGGCCGGCGCCCTCGCCCTCCTCCGCCACGTCGCCCAGCACCAGCGGGGACCCTGCGGCGGTCCACTCCGCCGCGCCAGCGATCCGGAACGCGGCGGGCTGGACCTGGAACTCGAGGTCCCACGCGTCGGCCAGGGAGTCCGGGTCTCCTGCGGCGTTCCACAGTTCGACCCGGAGGGTGACGACCGGCCGGTCGTCCCGGACGTTGGCGTAGAGCGATTGCGGCCAGGTCGTGCCGTCGGGGACATCGTCGGGGCGGAGGCGCCCCTTGGCGGCCACGCCCAGGTCGAGCCCTTCGCCGGGCTCGGTGACCCACCACGCGCCGCCGCGGAGGGCGTAGGACTGCCACGACGGCGACCCGGCGCGGCGTCCGAGCGGGTCGTAGTCCACGACGTGGCGCCACGCCAGCTCCGCCCCCTCACCGGTGCGGAAGTGGTCGTCTTGGGTGCCGACCACCACGTAGGGCTTGACCTCCGACCCGTCGAGCCGGAGCCGGTCGAGCCGCACCCGCACCACCAGGTCCCCGTCCGTGAGGTCGCTCTCGTCGGCGTAGCTGTCGAGGTCGCGGTCCAGCGCGGGGAGCGGGAGGAGGATGGAGCCCACCGGCAGCCCAGACCCCCACGCGCTGCCCGCGGGGACCGGGAAGAGGGCGCTCAGGGTCAGGGCGAGCACCGCCATGAGGGCGAAGCCGGAGACAGCAGGCAGGTGGCGGCGGACGACCTCGCGCATCGGCCTTCCCGGAGGGGGAGGTAGGCTCTTAGGCTCGACGCTCGGCGCGACGCCACGCCCGTAGGCCACCCCGCAGGCTCACTGCGTCGAACCCGAGCTCGCGCAGGCGGCGCGCGGCGCGCCGGCTTCGCATCCCCACGGCGCAGTGCACGAGGAGGGGGCGGCCAGCCGGAAGGCGGCGGCGCGCCTCGTCGAGGGCGCCCATGGGGAGATGGAGCGAACCGTCCAGGCGGTCGAGGCGGCGCTCCAGGCCGGTGCGCACGTCGACCACGAGCGGCGGGGAGGGCCCTGCGAGAAGACGGCGTGCTTCGGCGACGTCCACTTCGGGGGCAGCCGCTGCGCGTCGGCCCTTGCCGCAGGCCGGGCAGTCGGGGCGTCGCGCGACCACCAGGGCGTCCCAGCGCGCGGCCTTGGCGTCCCACAGCAGTACCCGTCCCGCAAGGGTCGGGAGGCCGAGGACGAGCTTCAGGGCCTCGACAGCCTGCAGGGTGCCCGCAACCCCCGGCAAGGGACCCAGAACGCCCTCCTCGGCGCAGGTTGGGCCGGTGGCGACGGCCGTGGGGTGGAGGCAGCGGTAGCAGGGGCCTCCCGGGACGAACACCGCGACCTGGGCCTCCCAGCCGGCGATGCCCGCCTGCACCCAGGGGACCTTGGCCTTGAGGCAGGCGGCGTTGAGGGCGTCGCGCGCCTCCAGGCTGTCGGTGCCGTCCACCGCCACGTCGTAGCCGCGCACGGTGCGGAGGGCGTTCTCCGCATCGAGCGCCTCGGGATGGAGGGCTAGGTCCACGTCGGGGTTCATGGACGCCAGGTGGTCGCGCGCCGCCTCGACCTTGGGCCGCCCGACATCGGCCGCGGCGTAGAGCGGCTGGCGTGGTAGGTTGGAGAGTTCCACGGTGTCGAAATCGCACAGGCCGAGCCGCCCGACGCCGGCTCCGGCTAGGTAGGCCGCCGCGGGGCAGCCCAGGCCTCCGAGGCCGACGACGAGGATGCGCGCCTTGCGGATGCGACGCTGCCCTTTCGCCCCCACGCCGGCAAGTGCCACTTGGCGGGCGTAGCGGTCGGCGGACGAGGCGCGCCGCAGGCGGAGGGCCATGCCGCTTCGAGCGGAGGCAAACGCTTCAGGTTTCCGTCACGGGGCGATCGAAGGTGTCGGTGGCGGTATCCAGGCCAGGCACGCCTTCCCCTATCTCACGACGTCGGCGCCTTCGTCCTTGGCGGCCCGCACGTTCTTGGGGCGATACCATTTCGGTTTTGGCTTGCCGAACAGACCCTGCCGTGGAGCCTCCTTGCCGAACCGATGCAGTACGCGGGCGTGGATCCCCTCGTTCACGAACAGATGGTTTTCCTTGGGGAGGTTCCGGCTCCGGAAGAAACGCCGCGTCCACGAATCTTTTCCAGCAATGATGCGCTGGAAGGGCAGGGGGTACGACACCAGGTAGCCGAGGCTCCGGGACTCGTGCAGGACGCCGAGCGGGTTCCCCTTCACGTTCCAGTGCGGGTCGAGGGTGCGCCATTCGTCGAGGAAGGCAAGGTCGGTGTGGTGGTCGACCCGCTCGACCATCCATTCCAGGGTGACGTCGGAAAGGCCGGCGTCCTCGTTGCCTCCCCCTACGTCGGAATGGGTGCCGGCGAACCAGACCTGCTCGGCGACGTGGCCCTTCTTGAGCGGGCGGTCCTCGTGCCGCTGCCACAGGGTGGGCGCGAAGGCGCCCCGCTTCTCGTCCACCGCGATGGCATGAAGGGCGCACTTCACCCCGTCTCCGAGGTCGGTGTTGTAGAAGGCGTACTTGCGCTTCTTGTGCCAGCGGGCCGGGCTGAACCAACGGATGGGGATGCCGAGGGCACCCACCGTGTCCCAGACGCCAAGGCAGGTCACCGGGACGGTCTGGCCTTGGAGGCGCGCAACATCCTCATTCTCGTCTTTGCAGCGCCTCTTTCGGTAGGCGTCCCACGCCTGCCGGAGGTGGCGCAGCTGGTGGCGGTCGAGGAGGCCGCAGCACTCGATGAACCCGGCCAGGCTGCGCGCGGTGAAGGCGCCCCGCGAGAAGCCGAAGAGGAAGACCTCGTCGCCCGGTCGCCAGTTGTTGCCCAGGAAGAGGTAGGCGTCCTTGACGTTCTTGTCGAGCCCCCTCCCGGTGGCGCCGGCGAGCATCCGCTCCCACCATCCGCCGTCGCTGCCGATACCGCTATCGTAGTAGACGATCTGGTCGGCGCCATCCTTCCCCTTGGGCGCGACGGCGCGCATCAGCTTGACCACGTTGGTGGACCTCCCTTCGCCGTCGGCGGATTTCCACGTGCCGTCGAGGAACAGCACCAGGCGTCGCTTGGCCATCGTCCCTTGGGAACCCCGGAGGGACAAGGACGTTTTGGCTAGTTTCGGCTCGCCGGCGGCTCCCGGGGCTATTCCGGCGTCCCGAACTTCCCGGCGAGGCGGGAGCCGGCCGGCCAGCCGCCCGACGTCGCCGCCTCCTCGAGGCCGGGCCGGATGGCGTCGGTGGGGCAGGCGT
>DATDQC010000151.1:0-3715 GCA_035292455.1 Thermoplasmatota archaeon | reverse complement strand
TCGCAGGCGTTCGACGTCTTGCCCGACCCCCTCGTGGTCATGCTCATCGCCGCCCTCCCCATCGTCGAGGTGCGCGGCAGCATCCCCGTCGGCATCCTGGTCTACGAAATGTCGTGGCCGCTCGCCGCCCTCCTCAGCCTGGTCGGCAACCTTGCCGTGGCCCCCCTCCTGTGGGCAGCACTCTCCTTCGTGGAAAAGGTGGGGCGGCGGTCGCGGCGCATCGCCTACGGCCTCGACTGGCTCTACGCCCGCACCCGCCGCAAGGCGTCGCGGCGCGGCGAGAGCGTCAAGGCGGGGAGCGTCTTCGCCATCGTCGCCCTTCCGCTGCCGGGCGCGGGGACGTGGACCGCCGTCCTCACCGCCTACGTCCTCGCCATGGAGCGCCGCCGCGCGCTCTTTGCCATCGTCGCCGGCGCCCTCGTCGAGGTGGCCGTCATCACCGCCGTCGTGGTGAGCGGTGCCCAGGCGTGGCAATGGCTGGTCAGCCTTTGAGTCGCCTCCAAGCCGCGCCAAGGCTTACGTCATCCACACCTTCCCGGCCTCGTGGCCGAACGGCGCATCCGCTACGGCTGGCTCTGGCTCCTCTTCCTTGCGAGCCTGTTTGGCGGGGCGGCCCTCCTCATGAACGACGACGGGCGGCTGCGGTGGCTCGGCATCGCCCTCCTCGTCTCTCCGCTCGCAGGGTTCCTTCTCCTGACGCTCGCCTACTACCGCGCCGAGAGGCGGGACGGCGGGAGCGGGCCCCCGCCCCCTACTTGAGCCCCAGCGTCTCGACCGCCTTGTCGAAGGTCTTCTGCACCTGCCGCATCGTCCGCCGCACCTCGGCGTAGAGCTCGGGGTGCTGGGCGAGAGCCTTCCCCAGCTCCTTGTCGAAGCGGTACTGCACCTCGTCCCCGACCTTGTCGAGCGCCTCCTTGACCTGCTTGCCAAGCTCGGTGAACTGCCGCCTCATCTCCTGCGCGAGGGCGCCAAGGTCGGGCTCGGGCGGGGGCTTGGGAATCTCGGCCATCAGGCGGGTATGCGTGGAAGCCGCTCAAGTCGGTTGTGCTCCTCTGCTTCGGGCCCCGACTTGAGGCTCCCCCGCCCGCAGAGGCGGCAGGTGTAGGCGAAGACCGAGGCGTCGCCCCGCGTCGTCGGGCGGTTGGTGTAGAAGGCGTCCCCCGCCTCGATGGCCTTGAGGGCCTCTTCGACCGACCAGACCCGCTCCATGCGGGTGGGGTCGAGATGGGAGGCGACGGCGAGGCGGACCGGGTGGGCCACGTCGCGCGCGTTGGCGGGCCCCTCGAAGTCGGCGGCGAGGATGCGGTGGCGCATGGGCAAACCCGGAAACGGGCCGGCCTGGCGATAAGGTTGGCGAAACGCAACCGAATCTCCCTTCCAGGTAGGTTGATGGCAGTGGGTCTGCCGAGATTCCCCGTCCGGCCCTCGCAGGCCGGAGGGCCCCCTCGCGCCTTCTGGCGCTCGGAAATCTCGGCAGTCCGCCTTCACTCGCTTCGCTCGTTGGAGCGGGCCTGCCGAGATTCGAACTCGGGTCTGAAGCTCCGGAGGCTTCTGTGCTATCCAAGCTACACTACAAGCCCAGTTGGGCGGCCCACACGGGGGTCGCTTTTAAGGGGTGCGTCCAGGAGGGGTTCACTTCACCTGCGGGAACGGGAGCACCTGCTTGATGGAGTCCACCTGCAGCGCCGTCATGACGAGGCGGTCCACGCCGATGCCGAGGCCGGCGGCGGGGGGCATGCCGTGCTTGAGGGCGTCCACGAAGTCCTGGTCGGTGGGCGGGGCCTCGTCGTCCCCTGCCTTGCGGCGCTCCTCCTGTTCCCTGAACTGGCGCGCCTGGAGGTAGGGGTCATTGAGTTCCGAGTAGGCGTTGGCGTGCTCGCGGCCGTCCACGAACAGCTCGAAGCGCTCGACCAGGCTGGAGTCCTTGCGGTGCGGCTTGCAGAGCGGCGTCGTCTCGCGCGGGTGGTCGATGACGAAGGTGGGCTGCACCAGCTTCGCCTCCGCGAAGATCTCGAAGAGCTTGGCGACGGCGAGGCCGCGGACGTAGCCGCCGCGGATGTGGACGTCGTGCTTCGCGAGGATGCGCTGGATCTCCTCGTCGCTTGCGGCGTCGGGGTCGGGTCCGCCGTGCGACTTGATGGCCTCCTTCATCGTGATGCGGGCGAAGGGGGCGCGGAAGGAGAGCACCGTGCCGTCCGCCTTGGCGACCTCGGGCTTGCCGTGGATGGCGGTGACGGCCTTCTCCAGGAGCCGCTCGGTGAGCCTCATCATCTTGGCGTAGTCCCAGTAGGCTGCGTAGCACTCGAGGAGGGTGAACTCCGGGTTGTGGGTGGTGTCGATGTCCTCGTTGCGGAACGCGGGGCCGATGTGGTAGACCCGCTCCAGGCCGCCCACCAGGAGCTTCTTGAGGGCAAGCTCGTGGCTGATGCGGAGGAACATCGTCGAGCCCTTGGCGTTGGAGTGCGTCGTGAAGGGCTTGGCGTTGGCGCCGCCGTACACCCGTTCGAGGACCGGGATGGCGGCCTCGACGAAGGCGGCCTTCTCGAGGGTTTCCCGCAGCGACCGGGTGATGCGGGCGCGGTCGATGAGGAGCTTCCGGGCCTCGGGCCCCTGCATGAGGCCGAGGTAGGGCTTGCCGTAGCGCAGCTCCGGGTTGTCGGCCTTGCGGAGGTCCACGAAGGGAACCAGCGCCTTGGCGAGGAGGACCACCTTCTCGGCGCCGATGGAGGGCTCGCCGCGCTTGGTACGCATCCCGTAGCCGGTGACGCCGACGATGTCGCCGTCGTTGAGGAGGTGGACCCACTCGTCGAATCGGTCCCCGAGTTCCGCCTTGTCGAGGACGGCCTGGATCTTGCCGCGCTCCCCCTCGATGTCGAGGAAGGCGATGCCCCCCGAGACCCGCTTGGCCCGCAGCCGCCCGGCGAGGCTGTAGCGCCGCTTCTCCTCCTTGCGGCGGTCGCCGGGCTGGAGCGACGCCCTGAGTTCCTCCGCCGCCTCGTGGACGCGGTCCTTGGCGGAGAAGGAGTAGGGCCACGCCTTCTTGCCGAGGGCGAGGACCTTGCGGACCTGCTCGGCGTCCACGTCGGGGCCGAGGACGCCCTGCACCTCCTCGATGGTGGGCTTTTCGGCCACGCCGTGGCCACTCCAGGACGCTATTTGAAAGGCACCCGGCCGGCGCGGGCCCTCAAGGCCTCTTGAGGGAACCCTTTTCCCGCTTCCAGTTTGGTTGATGTTCCGCAAGTGGGATTGAAACTGCTCCTGGTGGCCGCCGTCCTGGCAGGGACGGCCGCGGCGAGCCTCGCCGTCGTCGGCCAGGCCTCGGCCAACTTCGCCGCCTCCGACGGCTTCTCGGGCCGCAACGGCTCCACCTGTGTCAGCTGTCACGCCGACCCCCATCCGCTCTACGATGACGCCCGCGCCGTCCTCGAGGGGCTTCCGGATTCCTGGCTTCCCGGGGCGGCCTATTCCCTCACCATCCGCGTCGAGGGCGGACCCCTAGCCCTGCCGCCGCCAGCACCCCAGGGAGGGTTCGAGATCGAGGCGAGCCAGGGCCGCTTCCGGCAGCCGGCCGGGTTCGAGGATCTGCTTCGTCAGCCTCTGCCCTGGCGGGTCTCCTACGAACCTGCCGGCAGCCTGCGCCGCGAGTGGACGGTGGAGTGGATCGCCCCCGGCCTCGAGGAGCCGCCCGCGGCGGCCGACTTCTGGCTCGCCGTCC
>DATDQC010000150.1:0-3389 GCA_035292455.1 Thermoplasmatota archaeon | reverse complement strand
AGGGCCCCGAGGTCGCCGTCCCGGTCGCCGCCCCCAAGGACCCCCGCTCCTGGCCGGAGCGCACGGCCCCCAACGCCACCCGCAAGGAACTTGGCGACCGCTACACCCAGAACACCCCGATGGTGCGCGAGATCCTCGCCGCCACCACCGGTGGAACCCAGGTCGCCATGCAGGCCCCCACGGTCCTCGCCCGCACGCTCCCCAACGAGGAGGCCGCGGCACCCGCCAACGCCAGCAAGGGACGCTGCGGCGGCTGCGGCACCGTGCTGGTGGCGCCGCGGACCCGCCCCATCAACCTGCGCTGCCCGCGCTGCGACAAGGTCACCCTCCTGAAGTGATTCCGTTCGGGACGAGCTTCCGTCGAGGACCCTGGCCGACGCCCGCGAATCCGCAGATTTCGCAGATGACCATGAAGGGATGAAGAGGGTCCGGGTGGGGTGAAATCCAATCCGCAATCCGCGAAATCTACGTCATCTGCGGACGCCCACACCAAGCGCCAACCTTCAAACCCGAGACGAAACTGGCCTTGCCGTGAACCCGGTCCGAGTCCGCTTCGACGTCCGCGACCCCACGACCCACCTCGTCCGGGTGACCCTCTCGGTCCCCGCCAGCAAGGCGCCGGAGCGGACCTTCCGCATGCCGGCGTGGGTGCCGGGCTCCTACAAGATCCGCGACTTCGGGCGCCACGTCCAGGACCTCGAGGCCAAGGCCGGGGGCCGCAAGGCGGAGGTCCGCCACCCCTCGAAGGACGCCTGGGTCGTGGGGGGCACCGCCCGGAAGCCGGTCGAGGTCGCCTACAGCGTCTACAGCCGCGAGCTCACGGTGGACACCAGCCACGTCACCGCCGACCACGCCCACCTCTTCCCCGCAACACTGGTGATGTACGACGAGGCGAGCCGCCCCCTCCCGCACAAGGCGACGGTGACGATGCCGCGCGGCTGGACGCTCTGGAGCCCACTAGAGACCGGCCGCCTCGATGGCACCCTCGCCGTCGCGGAGGGCTACGACAACCTCATCGACAGCCCCATCGAGTGCGGCCCGCCCAGGGACTACGCCGTGCGCCGCTTCCGCGCCGCGGGCCGGACCCACCGCCACGTGGTCTGGAACCCACCCGCCGACGCCGACTGGCGCCGCCTCGACCGCGACATGGCGGCCATCGTCCGCGAGACGGTGAAGGTCTGGGGCGAGGCGCCCTACCCGCACTACACCTTCCTCACCCACGTCGCCGAGGGCCACGGCGGCGGCCTCGAGCACCGCGGCGGCACCGTGCTGGGCGCCGACCCCCTCCACCTGGTCTCCGACGAGAAGATCCAGGCCCGCTTCCTCCCCCTCGTCGCGCACGAGTTCTTCCACACCTGGAACGTCAAGCGCATCCTCCCGGCGGCCTTCCAGCCCTACGACCTGCAGGCGGAGTCCTACACCGACCTCCTCTGGCTCTTCGAGGGGTTCACCAGCTACTACGAGCTCCCCATCCTGCACCGCGCCAAGGTCGTGGACGGCGAGGCGTGGGGCAAGGTCGTGGGCGAGGACCTCGAGTCCTACCAGAAGCAGCTCGGCCGCCGCAGAATCTCCGTCGCCGAGGCGAGCCGCCTCACCTGGACGCTCCTCTACCAGCCGCACGAGCAGAACGTCAACCGCAACGTCTCCTACTACACCAAGGGGATGTGGGTCGGCCTCTGCCTCGACGCCGAACTCCGCCGCCGCGGCGTCCGGGAGGGGCTCGACGCGGTGATGCGCCACCTCTGGCGCAAGCACGGCCGCACCGCGATGGGGCTCACCGACGACGGTTTCCCCGACGTCGTCGAGCAGGCCACCGGTCACAACCTGCGCACGAAACTCCGGGCCTGGACCGAGGGGACGGAGGAGCTCCCCATCGACGCCAGCCTGCGCACCCTCGGCTGGACCGTCAAGCGCGAGTGGAAGGAGCCCAAGAAGCGGCTCGGCCTCGGCATCGAGTTCAAGCCCGGCACGACCTCCATCGCCCGCATCCCGGAGAATTCGCCTTCCTCCCATGTCCTGCAACCCGACGACGACCTCGTTGCCGTCGCCGGCTACCGCTGGAAGGGGGAGAGTTTCCCCGACCGCGTCGCCCACCTCAAGCCGGGGACCGACGTCGAGGTTGGGGTCTTCCGCGAGGGGCGGCTCCGGGTCCTCAAGGTCCCCCTCATGGAGATGCCCAAGGACAAGATCACGGTGAAGATCCGCAAGGGCAACGCCACGGCGACGCGGCGGAGGCGGGCGTGGCTTGGACTGGGAAAGATTGCGCCCAAGAGGGGTCGCAGGCACCGAACGGACTAGCGGACCCGGAACTCCTCGACCCACTCCTCGAAACGCTTCCGGCTCGAGGCGACCGCCTTCGCCGGGTCGGCCCCGGCCGCGACGGGCTGCAGGGCTCCGGCGTCCGGCTTCACGGCATGCGCGTGGTCGTCGAGGGTCGGCCGCTTCGTCTGGTAGAGGAGGCCGATGGGGACTCCCGAGCGGTCGTTGGCGATGCGCATCGCGGCGTCCCAGTCGGACGGGTCGTGGCCCTCGAGCTTTCGGTTGTGCTCGCGGAACCAGTCGAAGGTGTTCACCAGGTTGTACGTCACGCAGGGGCTCTGGACGTTCACGAACGAGAACCCCTTGTGCCGGATGGCCTCCTGGATGAGGGCGATGAGGCCGGGCTGGTCGGCGGAGTAGCCCTGCGCCACGAAGGTTGCCCCCGCCGAGAGTGCCAGGGCGAGCGGGTTGAGGGGCATCGCCATCGGCCCGAGCGGGCTCGCCTTGGTGGTCATGTCGGTGGGGGTCGTGGGGCTGGTCTGCCCCTTGGTGAGCCCGTACACCTGGTTGTCCATGACGATGTAGGTGACGTCCACGTTGCGGCGCGCCGCGTGCAGGAAGTGGCTGAGCCCGATGCCGAAACCGTCGCCGTCGCCCCCCGCCACGAGGACCGTGAGGTCGGGGTTGGTCGCCTTGATGCCGGTGGCGAGGGGCACGGCGCGACCGTGGATGCCGTGGATGCCGAAGGTGCGGAAGTAGGCGGTGATGTTGCCGGAGCAGCCGATGCCGGTGACGAGGACGGTGCGGGTCGGGTCGAGGGCGAGGTTGGCGGCCGCCTTCTGCATCGCGGTGAGGACGCCGAAGTCGCCGCAGCCGGGGCACCAGATGGGGTCCTTGCCCTTGTAGTCCTTGAACGACAGTTTCGCCGCGCCGGCCTTGTCCGTCATGCGGCTTCGCCTCCGTTCGATGCAGCCTGGTGCGGCGGGACGGGCGGCGCGTGTCCGGCGGCCGCCTCAAGGATGGCGTCGCTTGCGATGGGGCGGCCGTCGTACTGCAGGACCGACCGGACGCGGTCGTGGACCGGGAGTTCGGACCGCAGCAGGCGCGCCATCTGCCCGAAGGCGTTGGCT
>DATDQC010000149.1:0-3061 GCA_035292455.1 Thermoplasmatota archaeon | reverse complement strand
ACCGGCGGGAGCAGCGTCGGCCTCGACATGGCGGCCGGCCTCGCCCTCGTCGCGGGCGCCGTGTTTGCCACCTTGTCCCTCATGTCCTGGCTCAGGCCGGCCCGGCTTCCGCCCCCCGGAGGCACGGAGAGGCTGTTTCGGCGGCCGGGTCTCCGGGAACGCTGGTGCCTGCGCTGCGGTCGCCCCGCCCCACGCAACGGAACCTGCCCTTCCTGTGGAGGTCAAGCCGCCTCGCCAACCCCACGTCTCCAACCGAAACAAAGCCCTGCTTTCCAGGAGAGAAAATAGGCATCCTTCTATAGCATGAACAAGATGGTGCGGCGGGATTGCACCGCCTTATGGAACTCCGGGACCGGGATGACCGGCGAGTCCATCTTTTGACGCGCGGGAATGTGGACGGCATCATCTCCGCCGCCCTCTTCCTGGCCCGCGACCCAGCGACGAAGGTCACGTTCGTCCCCTCCGGCGACATGGCCGTCGAGGCGCTCCGCAAGGACATCGGCTCCGAGGAGTTCTACCTGGTGGACCTCGGCCTCACCCCCCGCCTCGCCAAGACCATCCACGACAAGGCGAAGACGCGCCAGCGGGTCTGCTACCTCGACCACCACCAGCAGTCCTCCGACGGCTGGGCCGGCATCGAGGGGGACACCGACGGCGAGGTACGGCAAGGGGTCTCCGCCGCCGGCGTCGCCTACGACTATCTCGGCCTCAACGGCGACCACAAGCACCTCGTCGCCATCGCCGACCTCATCGAGTACTGCCCGAGCCCCCTCCTCTCCGAGGTGGAGTCCGCCGTCGGCCACGACCGCATGGTCGAGGAGGCGCGCATGCTCGACTTCGCCTGGCGCTTCCGCGTGGACGACGACCGCTTCCGGGTGCAGGCCGCGAGGCGCCTCGCCGCCGGGCGCTGGCCGAGCGAGGTCCAGGAGATCAAGAGCCGCTACTACCAGATGCTGAACGAGAAGCGCTGGGACCAGGCGCTCGAGCGCGTCCGCGAGCGCGTGGAACTCAAGCACAACGTCGCCCTCCTCCGCTTCGGCCGCCGCAAGACCAGCCTGTTCGGGTTTGGAAGCCGCGCCCTCGCCGAGGTCGCCCGCGAGCTTGGCGCCCGCGTCGCCGTCCTCCTCAACCGCCGCAGCAGCCTTTCGAGTTTGAGCCTCCGGCGCACCGGCAGCCCCGCGGACGGCTCCGACCTCAACCTCGGCCGCCTGGTCGCCGACTTCACCGCCGAGCACGGCGTCGTCGGGGGCGGCCACCCGCATTCGGCGGGGGCGAAGATCCCCACCCGGGCGGTGCCGCTCTTTCTGAAGGAAGTCTACTGCCTGGCGTGACGCTCGCGTCGGCGCCCGATCGCCTTCAGGATGTACCACGCCACCACCGGCAACAGAAGGTCGCCGGCGAGGGCGAGGTAGATGCGGGGCCGGACCTGCGGGCTCACCACGGCGGCGAACGTCAGCAGGGCCACCGCGGTGGCGGCAGCAAGTGCGAGGAAGAGCCGGAAGATGAGGCGCTCCCCGGAGAGCCCGGAGGCGGGAGGGGAGGCGTCGGCGGAAGGCTCCGCCGTGGGCTCACTCCTTGAGGACGGCGTCGTACTCGCCGGCGCCGATGGCCTTGGTGACCTCGCGGGCGTTCCTACCCTCGACGGTGACCCCCATCGAGACGCAGGTGCCCACGACCTCGCGGGCGCGCGCCTTGCGGGTGCCGCCGAGCATGTCCTTGCCCTTCATCTCGACGATCTCCAGGACCTGGCCCATCGTGATGTTGCCGACCTGGGTGTCCTTGGGGCGGCCCGAGCCCTTCTCGATCTTGGCCTTCATGATGACGAGCTGCGACACCGGCGGGGTGCCGACCTCGACGGTGAAGTCCTTGCGGTCGTCGATGACGATCTTGACCGGGACCTTCATGCCGTTGTAGGCCTTGGTCGCCTCGTTCAGCTTCGCGACGACCTTGCCGATGTTCACGCCCGCCGGCCCAAGCACGGGCCCGAGCGGTCCGGGGTTCGCCTTGCCGCCCTCGACGACGGCTTCGATGGTCTGCGCCATGGTGGTGTCTCCGACCCGTCTTCCCGCCTCGCGGCGGGTCCCTTGGTAGGGGTCGGCGGGGCCGGCCCCAGGGATGGAGGTCAAGCCGGCGTGAGTTCACGGGATATTTTAAGGGAGCGGGAGCCTGCACCCTTCTGGACGACGGGATTAGAGGGTAGGTTACCTACCCCACGAGGGCCTTTTAGAGGTCGGTCACCTCACACGCAATTCTCCAACATAGGCGAAAGCTGTACTTGACGGAAGGAGGGGACGAAATGCGCATCGTTGAATCCCGAAGGTGCGGGCGATTCGCCACTCATTCGAACGGTTTCTGTCGGCGTTGGAGATGGCGAAGATTGGTCCGATTCCCCGTCGTCAAGACAGCCTGCAAGGACGAGGAAGAGGAGCAAGAGACTAACCCTCACGCGCAATTCTCCGACGAGAGCGAAAGGAGATTCCATCGTATGGTCACCAAGTCGTCAGCGAGGTAGGCGAACAAGGTTTGCTGTCCGTCCGTCGTGAGCTGCCAGCTATTTGTCCTGAACTCGAACGGCAAGTCGCAGGGACTCCAGGTCCCCTCACGCAGCCGCCACGTCTCGGAGGCGCGAAGGAAGACGCCCTCACCCATCGACGCGACCGCCTTGACAATGGTTCCTTCGTCGCCGACGGTGGATACTTGCCACCCACCCTCCGATGGGGTTGCAACGTATGTCCGATTGTGGCCCTGGTTGTCGCCGCCTAGCAACGCACCAAAATACCACCAAGCGGCGATTGGCGGGCCATCGTACGGAGCGGAGAGGAAGAAGAAACCGCTGTTTAGGATGGACACATTGTCCTGCAACACCTCCTGCTCCCAATTCCTGGTTTGCTTGGGGCGTGTCCAGACGGAGATGCTCTCTTGCGCGTCGTAGCCGACCACGAACAGCGCGGTCGAATTTGCGGCCATGGCAAAATCTGCAATGGGATGGGCACTGGCTCCAGGGACGGCCTCGCTTGTCCACTGGTTTCCCGCGTACCGCCAAAGCTCAAGCCCCTGGAGG
>DATDQC010000148.1:0-2320 GCA_035292455.1 Thermoplasmatota archaeon | reverse complement strand
CCTCTCCATCGCGGGCTTCGGGGTCCTCGGCGTCTTTGGGCTCGTCGGCCTCCCCATCCATGCCGTGAGCCTCCTCGTCTTCCCGGTCCTCATCGGAACCGGCATCGACTTCGGCATCCACATGGCGCAGGCGTACCATTCCGCGCGCCACGCCGGCCGGGGGGAGCTGGATGCCGCGTTCGATGCGGGGCAGGGCGCCGGCGTCCCCCTGGTGGTGGTGACCATCACCACGCTTGTCGGCATGGGGTTCCTGGTCTTCGCCCCCAACGTCCTCCTCGCCGAACTCGGGCTCGCCATCGTTCTCGGTCTCTCGCTCCTTCTGGTCGTGAGCCTCACCGCCTTGCCGGCGGCCCTGAGCTGGACCCGCTCTCCGCCGCCGCGGCGCACCGTGGTGGACCGCTTCCTCATCCGCAACGCCTCCTTCTGGGGGCGCCGTCGGGTCCTTGGGGTCAGCCTGGTCCTTGTTCTGGCCGTCGGGGGACTGGCCGCGGCGCCTTTCCTCAAGACGCTCGTGGTCGGGACGCCGGCCGCCTTCTTCCCGCAGGACGACGAGCAGCGCCACGACTTCGACGCCTCGAACGAGCGCTACTTCAACCAGAACGAGGACCTGGTCTCCAACGTCCTCGTCCTCGAGGGGGACATCGCGACGCCGGCGTCGATGGCACTCCTGCGGGACCTTGAATCGGGCCTGAAGGAGCTGCCGTTCGTCCGCGGCGACTCCTGCGTCTCGATCTACTTCGCCCTCAACGCCTGGATCCAGGTCCGCAACGGGACGGCGGGGGCGCCGGCCGTCATCGCGGCCGAGGCGGTGCAGCCCGGCTCGACCTTCCCCGACACCGCGGCCGGCGTGCGGGCTCTCATCGACGAGATGTTCGACACGCCGCTTGCCACCTACGCCACCTTCTTCGTCCGTCCCCCCGACTACCAGATCGGTGTCCTCCTCATCGAGATCCAGCAGCCCTCCGACTTCGACGAGCTGGAGGCGGTGTGGGACGCCATCGACGCCAAGGTCAAGGACATCCAGGAGCGCCACCCTGAATCCGGGCTTCGCATCCACCTCGCCGGCTCCTCCGCAGTCGCCTACCTCTTCACCGCCAAGGAGCTGCCGTACGTCCAGGTCGCAGGCTACCTCGGCCTCGCCGCGACGGCCCTCCAGGTCTGGATCCTGCGCCGCAGCCTGCGCGACGCCATCACGGTCTCCGGCGTGGTGCTCGCGGCCGGATTGTGGTGGATTGGGCTCCTGGTGCTGGCGGACATCGAGCTCTCCATCGCCCTCGTCGTCCCGGTGGTCATCCTGGAGGCCATCGGCTCGGACTACGCCCTCCACCTCCGGTACGCCATCGCGCACGAGGGGCCGCGCGCCTGGGGCACCGTGGGCCGCGCGGTCTACTACTCGGCCCTCACCGACATCGGCGCCTTCCTGGTCTTCACCCAGATGCGTTACGGCCTTCTGCGGGACGCCACCATCGCCACCGTCTTCGTCCTCGCCTGCGCCCTGGTGGCGACCCTGGTCCTCGTCCCGTCGCTTTCGCGGCGCCGCGAGATGCCCATGGCTTCGGTGATGCCATGACCCTGAGCTTCGTGGACCCCACACCGGAGCACCCGCTCCTCTCCCGCCACCGCGCGGCGCCCCTCATCGAGACCTCGGCCTCCAAGGTAATCGCCCGGCCGCCGGCGGAGGTCTTCGAGCACTTCTGGGGCAGCGACCCCCGGCTTCGGCTGGAGCTCCACCGCGACCACGTCAAGGGGTACTCAGTCCACCGCGAGACGCCGACGACGCTGGAGTACGAGTTCGTCTTCGAGGCGTACGGGACCCGGAACTGGGGGAAAGCCGTCGAGGTCGCCTTCCGACCCCACCGCATCGAGGTCGAGGTCCTCGACGGGCCCCTCAAGGGGCAGACCGTGACCACGCTGTTCGAACCCGCGCCCGGCGGGACGAAGGTGACGCAGGTCAACCGCGTCTGGCCGACCGGCAACGACCTCATGGTCCGAATCCTCGGCAACAAGCTCCGAACCAACCTCACGGCGCTCGCCGGAGTCCACCTGGAGCAGCACCGCCACGACCTCGAGGGGCTGGAGCGGTTCCAGGACCGCTTCTCGAAAGAACACCAGGCGAAGCTGGCCTCGGACAGGAAGGGCCGCGTCGCGGACTTCCTCAAGACCACGCGCGCCATCGCGCTTCCCACCATCGTCCTGCCGCTTGTTGCCGCCGCGGCGCTCGCCTCGCTCCAGGGGAGCTTCAGCCCGCTCGCGTTGCTCCTCACCCTGCTTGGCGGAGGCGCGGCGCTTCTGGGGGCCAACCTCCTCAACGACCTCTACG
>DATDQC010000147.1:0-7966 GCA_035292455.1 Thermoplasmatota archaeon | reverse complement strand
GGCCTCGTCGCGGCGCGCCTTGAGGCGGCGAAGCAGCGACCCCATGTCGCGCGGGCTCGAGGGGGGCAACGTGGCAGGGCGCCCGCCGAGGTCCGCCACCGGGCGGTGGTTGCCGATGGGATGCACCGTGAGGCTCGGCTGCCCCGACTCGGCGCGGTGGCGCGACAGGAACCAGACATCCCGGATAGGGAGTCCCGTCCCGCGAAGGTCGGCGTCGAGCGCCTCGTCGGTCACCGAGGGCCCCTCGATCTCCACCAGGATGGCCTCGCTGCGGCCCCACACCACCGCCCGCCGGAAGCGCTCCCCGGTGAGCTCCCACTCGCCGCCTTCGAGCAGGCGGTCGCGGATGTTGACCGACGCCGGGTCGGAGCGGGAGCAGACGAGGACGCGCACGGTGGCGACACGAGTTGAACCGAGAAAACGATACCTGGAGACACCGTGGATTGGCGGCGCCGGAGCGAATCCGCATGGTTGAAGGCAACCTCACCAAGTTTCAGATCCCTCGTAGCAAACCCTCATGAACAGAGATTGAGTCCCCCCCCCCGTCTGCTTTCGCATAAACCGCTCTGACGGCGCCGTGAAGCGGCGGACGGCAAGCTTCTGCCTTCTCCTTTTTCCTTTTTTTCTCTTGCTCGCAGGTTGCCTCGGGGGTAAGGCGGATGAATTATCGCCGCCGCTGCCCCTTGTGGTTGAAACCGCCATTTATGAAATTCGAGACGCAGACGGCGAATTTGTTGCTCGTGTAAAGGTGGCGTTTTCATGGGAGGGTGGCTCTATACTCTCGTTCGTCAACCGAACGGAGGCGGACGGGCCAGCAGCCGATTTCCACGGCACGTTGGTCGCCAAAGCGTCGATTGTGATGAGTGAAGGGACACTCTTTGACCTTTTCGCGCCTCATGGAAATTTTTTCCACAACTGGCAGAGCGTTGGATTCGGCGAACCACCGAATCCGTCATCGAACCAGTCGGTGCGGATATTGATGAAACCGTGGGGTGTGAGGTCACAGATGCCTACGGCGGATGCCGCTATCTTCACGCAAACGGCGCACCAGGGACTCGACATGACCTACGCTTCCATGCTGATTGGCCCGCAAGTAGCCATTCTGGCGCGGGATCCGAAGGTCTTGAACGATGAACTCGAATGGGGGGACATCCATGTGAATTACGAGGTTGGGCCTTCAGGTTGGAGCCTGGATGCAACAGGTCCATGCCAGTCGTTCTGCGGGTTCCCAGCACCTATGGTGCACACCCTCACGATGGAGGGAGACGGCCTCGGTATGTTGCCAATCCAGGCGACTATGGGAATCCAGGGATGGCCGGACCATCTCCAATGGACTGCGTTGAACCGCACGCTTGGGGACCCGCAGAAGACCCTCCCGGACTTCCATCCCCCTTCGACCGTATGGGATTTCCGTCCATCGCCTGTGTGCGGCCTGGCACCATGCGAAAAGCCCATCACGAGGGAGCGATTTTCACTGCAAGCCTATCTCGATGTTCTAGAATCTTCGCCCCAGTGGATGTTATGGGCGCAGGAGAATCCGGAGCATTTTCCCTTGAGTTTCATCATCTCTTCCAATTTTCCATCGACAGCAGTTTTGGGAACGCCGCTCCCTGAGCCTGATGCTGATCAGGCCATCTTCAGATTTGCCTCGAAAGCCGGGGGAGGTGCGGTTTGGTTCATCTTGGATGGCATCCGTCACCCGCTCCAAGAAGAAGAAAGTAGCCCGACGCGTGTGCTTGAGCCAAGTTCCCCTATGGAGAGTGGACCAGTGCCCCAAGCCTACGGCCCGCAATCTGTATCTTCCGAGCTCATGTCGCTGCCTGAGACATGGACCCTCATTTCGCTGCAGGGCGAACAGAGTCCAGCGGAATTTGACGGCGTCGTCCTAAACTTCGAACCTCTGAAATTCTTCCCCCATCCACGCGAAGCAACGACATGGCTACTTGGATTTGAACAGCCAGATGGAGGCTACGTGCTTCTTATTGGGTCTGCCTACGATGGATGGCTGCTCGTCCGCTACGATGTACCCGCATCGGTCGTGAATGCATCGAAGACGGATGATTCCCTGCCGCTTTTCTCCGACACGGCAATGAACCTGATTTCGTCGTTCAATCCTTTCCCCTTGCCCGCAAACACTCCCCGGTGAGTTCCCATTCCCCGCCCTCAAGGAGGCGGTCGCGGATGTTGACCGACGCCGGGTCGGAGCGGGAGCAGACGAGGACGCGCAACGGAGCGGCGACCTGGTGGTGGGCGAAAACGGTGCCGGCGTTTCACCGGCGCTTCATCACTGCCCGCCGCCAGTACGCGCGGCCGAGCAGCAGCCCGATGCCGACCAGCACCGGCACTGCGACCTTCCACATCTTCGTCCGTCCGGTGGGCATCCGCTTCTCGGGGTGGCTGCCGGTGACGGGGACGAAGGTCTCGGAGACCTGCTCGGTGGGCATGCCGTGGCGGGCGAGGATTTCCTTCACCTCCGGGTGGGCGCTGCGGCGGTGGCTCCAGAAGTGCTGGAGGTAGCGGTTGGAGAGCTCGACCTCGCTTTCGAGGCGGCCGTCCTTGAAGGCACGCACATGGGTCTGTAGGTCGTCGGGCTCCTGGCGGATGACGCCCCACACCTGACCCGCCTTGCGGTACTGCTTGAGGGGCTCGCGCTTGAACCCCTCGGCGAGGAGGACCGCCTTGGCCGACTTGAGCCAGGTCAGGGTGTCGAGGGGGACGCCGGCGGTGTCGTCGCTGCGGTCGGGCTGCTCGCCTGGCGCCGCAGGCGGAATCTTGTCGAGGGGGACGTCGCCGAGCGGGACCGGATGAGGGAACGTGGGTTTCCCGAGCTGCTCGGGGTCCGGGATGCGCCGCTCGTTCTCCCTTGCCACGACCGTTCCCTGTGTCGTGCGGCCTCTTGAGGCTTTGCCGGTGGGCTCATCCTTGGCCGCGGGGCTCGCCGGCCGTGGCGACGACACCGTGCCCCGGATGCGGGAAGGGACTCAAGGTCCCGAAACGCGGGGTGGCGGGGCGCTGCCCGGCGTGCGGCCTCGCAGTGCGTTTCGTGGAGGCCCCCGAGCGGGGCTGCCTGGCCTGCGGAAAAACGGTCGCGTTCCCGCCCGGGACCGACGCCGCGCGCTGCCCCTCGTGCGGGACGTGGCAGGCCGCGGAGCCGGACCGCGCCGTGGTGGGCCGCGCCACCTGCCCGCGCTGCCGGCGGGCCGTCGCCGTCGCGCCCGAGGCGACAGAAGCGTCCTGCCCCTATTGCAGGAGCCGCCTTCTCCTGGCGGACACCCTTTAAAAGGCGGGGGGTTTGCGAAGCTGCCATGGCCAAAGCTCTTGCCGAGCAGAGGAGCGTCGTCGCCCGCGGGGAGTCCGCCCCGTGGACCATCGAACCGGTCTTCGACGGAGGCAACATCCGCCGCATCGTCTTCGAAGGGGACCCGAACGCGCGCGTCGAGTTCACCGAGCGCCGCCCCGCCGCCCCGATGGCGTTCGCCGCGCCGATGACCGAGACCGTCACGCTGCGGCGCGAGACCTACCACCCGGCGCACAGCCACGACGCCATCTCCACCATCGAGGGCACCATCGACCGCCTGCGCCGCGAGGGGGGCGGCATGCAGTCGCTCACCAGCACGACCATCTACGAGACCCCGACCGGCGCGGTCCGCGCCGCGACGGTCCAGGAGGGGGGCCGCCGGCGCCGCTCCTTCTTCCTGAGCCGCCGCAAGGGCGGCGTCGAGGAGGAGCGCCGCTTCTCCGAACTCCAGGTGGACCGCGCCATCGCCGCCGCCCGCCCCGGCGAGTCCGAGCTCGCCTCCGAGTACACCATCGTGCAGGCCGACCCCAACGCGCCTCCCCTGGAAGTCAAACCGCTCCAGTCGAAGGCGGCCCGCCGCTCGCACGGCCTCCTTGGCATCTTCCGCCGCAAGCGCAAGGCCAAGGCGGAGCCCGAGGCGCCCGCCGAGGAGCCCGCCACCGAGGCGGAGGGAAAGGAATACCAGCCGCAGTGCGCCGCCATCACCGACGACGGCATGCAGTGCCGCAACTCCACCAAGCACCGCTCCAAGTACTGCGCCAGCCACCAGGGCTACCGCCCACCCACCATGGCCAAGGTCATCGCCTCGAAGGACACACTGCCCACCAACGTCATCGCCGAGGACACCAAGCCCGGCGAGGGGGCGGCCTGGGACCCCGAGACGGAGAGCGAGCCGCAGTGCGGAGCCTACACCAAGGGCGGCCAGCAGTGCCGCAACTCCGCCAAGCACGGCTCCAAGTACTGCGCCAGCCACAAGGGGTACAAGCCCCCGACCGAGAAGGGGCTGCTGCGCTCTCTTGACACCCGGCCGCGCTGGTCCAAGGCCAAGGACACCAAGCCGACCGTCAAGGGCCCGGTGCGCGGGAAGAAGAAGGCTAAGAAGGGCGGCCGTTAAGGTCGGCCTGAGCCCCAACCTTCATAGGGGGTCACTCCTGGGCAACGAGCGTGCTCGACGTCGCCTTCCGGGATGGCCGCGGCCGCATCGCCGCCTGGACCCCGAGCGAAGGCAAGACCCTGAGGAGCCCGGCGCTGGCCTGGCCGGAGACCTCGTTCGCCCCGGCGCCGGGGTGGGCGGAGGCCGTGGTGACCCGGACCCCCAAGCCGGGCGCCCGCCGCGTCGAACTCATCGCAGGAGGCACCTGGTTCCACCCCGAGAACGAAGGGCGCCCCGGCCTGGTCGTCGCCGCGCCCCGGCCCACCCCCACCACCGAGGTCCAGGTCATCGAGGTGGGAGCCGAGCTCGCCGTCTTCCACGACGCCGGCGGCTGGGCGACCGACCCCAAGCGTCTCCTCCCCGCCCTCGTCGAGGCGCGCCGCAGGGCGACACCGGGCCGCCTGCTGTGGGCCCCCGGCCTCGGCACGCCGCAGGACTACGCACTCTGGGCCTACCTCGGCGTGGACCTCTTCGACGCCAGCCCGCTCCTCCTCGCCGCGGCGCGCGGCACCGCACTCACCACCGACGGGCCGCTCCCGCAAGCCGACGCCGAGCGCCTGCTTGGCGACGGCTCGCCCTGGGACGCCACCCGCCTGGTGGCGCACAACGCCGAGGCGGCCCGGCTCGAACTTGAACGGGTGCGGCACGCCATCGAACAGGGGCAGCTCCGCGCTCTCGTCGAACGGCGCATCTACGGCAAGCCGGCGAGCGTCGAGCTCCTTCGCCGCTTCGACCGCGAGCACAGCTACCTCGAGGCGGCGGCACCCCACCAGCGCACCGCTCTCCTCCCCTGCATGACCGTCGAGAGCCTTGCCATGCCGGAGGTGGAGGCGTTCCGCCGCCGCGTGCGGGAGAGCTACCGCCCCCCGGCCTGCGCCGACGTCCTCGTCCTCCTGCCGTGCAGCCAGCGCAAGCCGTACAAGCAGAGCCGGAGCCACCGCGCCTTCCAGCGCACCCTCGACGCCTCCGGCATCCGATACCGCCTCCACGAGGTCATGGTGACGAGCCCGCTCGGGCTGGTGCCTCGGGAACTCGAGGAGGCCTACCCCGCGAAGCACTACGACGTCCCAGTGACGGGGCAGTGGATGCTCGACGAGGCGGAGATCGTCCGCACCCAGCTCAAGGCCCTGCTTGCCCACGGCACCTACCGCCACGTCATCGCCCACGTCGGCGAGGAGAGCTGCTCCGCGGTGCGCGACCTCCTCCCGCCCGACGCCGCCTCGACGTGCCTCAAGCACCCCACCTCGCCGGAGGACCTCGAGCGCCTCGCCTCCGAGCTCCACCGCCTCAAGGCCGAGTTGCCGCCGCTTGCCGGAGCCGACCGCCGCCTCGACGATCTACGGGCGCTCGCCTCCTTCCAGTTCGGCCCCGCCGTCGCCGAGACGTTCTGCGACGCGGGCTCGCCACGCGGCCGCTGGCCCTTCATCCGCCTCGACGGCCCCGAGGGGCAGCGCGGGCAGACCACCCCCGACCGCGGCATCCTGAGCCTCACCCTGCACGGCGCCGCGGCCCTCGTCCGGCACGGCGTCGGGCGGGTCACGCTGAAGCCGTTCCAGTTCAAGTCCACCTCGAGCCTCTTCGCGGTCGGCGTCTCCGCCTGCGACCCTGGTGTCCGCCCCGGCGACGAGGTGGCGCTCGTGCAGGAGGGGCGCCTGGTGGGCTGCGGTGTTGCCCAGATGGCGGCCGAGGAGATGACGGCCCTGAAGCGCGGTGTCGCGGTCTCGGTCCGCCACGTCGAGGCCGGCCCGGCCCGTCCGACCGGCCCCGCCCCCGCCCCACTCTCCGCCCTCGCGGTGAAGGAGGCCGTCTGATGCAGGCCATCGACCAGCGCATGGTCCACCCCGACCTGAACGCCGAGGCGCGGGCTATCCGGCAGAGGATCGCCATGCGCAACGACCCCGGGGACCTCACCGAGTACATCCGCTGCTGGTCGGAGGAGGACGTCATCGACGACCACCCGTGCCGCGCCCTGGTGGTCATCCTCAAGACCCGCGGCTGCACCTGGGCCCTCGCCGGCGGCTGCACGATGTGCGGCTACGCCAACGAGTCGGCGTGGCAGAAGGTGAGCGAGGAGCAACTGGTGGCGCAGTTCGAGCGCGCCTGGAAGCGCTACAACGGGGAGGAACTGGTCAAGATCTACACCTCGGGCTCCTTCCTCGACCGCCACGAGGTCATGCCCAGCGTCCAGAAGGCCATCCTCGCCATGATCGGTCCGGGCCCCGCCAAGGTCGCCTTCGAGTCGCTGCCCTCGTTCATCCAAGAGGACACCTTCCCGCCGCTTGCCGGTCTGGTCCGCCGGATGGAGGTCGGCATCGGCGTCGAGTCGGCGAGCGACCGCGTCCTCCGGGACTCCGTGAACAAGGGGCACGACTTCGCCGCCTTCCCGCGCGCCGCCGAGCTCTGCCGCCGGCACGGCGTCTCGGTCAAGGCGTACCTCATGTGCAAGCCACCGTTCCTGAAGGAATCGGACGCCGTCCGCGACGCGGCGGCCACCATCGCCCTCGCCGCCCCCCACAGCGACGTGGTGAGCCTCAACCCCACCAACGTCCAGTCCAACACCGTGGTGGACGCCCTCTACCGGCGCGGCTCGTACCGGCCGCCCTGGCTGTGGACCATCGTCACGGCCCTCCTGGAGGGGCGCACCGAGGCGGAGACGGGAGGCTTCAAGGGCATCCTCAAGTCGGACGTCATCGCCGCCGGACTCGACCGCGGCGCCCACAACTGCGGCACCTGCGACGAGGATGTCGCGGGCTACCTCAAGAAGTACAAGGCGACCCAGGACAAGGCGTTGCTGCAGCGCTGCCTCGACGACGTCCAGTGCCGCTGCCGCGCCGAGTGGGGCCTGGTGCGCGAACTGGGGCCGCTCATCCCGGCGTACGGCCACCTCTAAACACGACGACATTGAATTTGGCACATGTTCCAGGAGGGACCTGAAGGGTGATGTGCCAGAACTTCTGACGCCGTGTTTAGAAGGTGTTTCATGACCTCTCCGGGGGCCCGGGAGTTGTTCTGGCGGCGCAGCGCGTTGCCCCAGACGGAGCCACAGATTTCGCAGATGACGACGTAAGGGAAAATCTGTGGAATCTGCGAAATCTGTGGCTTCGGCGGCGGGCGGCGCCTGGGTCAAGACGTCAGGTGATAATCCGTAGGCAGGCTCATGGGCCGGCGTCGAAGGTACTGAGCTGGAAGCGGCCGCCGTCCCCCTCCGGGCCGGGGTCGGGGGGGCCGGTGCGGTCCGGCACGGCGTCGAAGCGCTGGCGAAGCGACGTCCAGGCCGGCTCGTAGCCGGAGAGCAGCGACTCGTTGGGGCAGCGGTTGACCTCGTCGTCGTACTCGGTGGCGTCGCGGTTGGATCCCATGACGCTCACGGAAGTCCCCGCGTCGTAGCAGTCGGGTCCGGTGCCAAGGTCGGTGTACATGTCCTGCATGCCGAAGGCGTAGTGCCCGAGCTCGTGGGTGAGGACCGAGCCGACCTCGGCGTCGCCGCCGGAGAAGAGGGGGAGCGCCGGCGCCTC
>DATDQC010000146.1:0-6281 GCA_035292455.1 Thermoplasmatota archaeon | reverse complement strand
CGAGGCCCTCGAGGCGTTCCTCAAGGCGCGCCACGCCGACCGCGAGGAGCTGCGGCGCGTCAAGGAGGCGAAGCGCAAGCGGCGCGGCGGCTTCGAGCGCGGCTTCGTGGTGGAGTCCACCCTCCCAGGCTCGCCCTCCGCCGCCCCGGCCGCCGACACCCCGCCCGCCACCCCGACGGCCGAGCCGGAGCGCGCCGAACCCCTCCTGCGCGATGTTTGATGCGCATGATGCGCATCCCGGTCGCCGACGCCACGACGCCGCTCGTCCTGTCGCCCATGGTGGACGTCACCGACGCCGCGTTCCGCTCCGTCGCCCGCGAGTGGGGCGCCGACGTCACCTGCAGCGAGATGGTCTCCGCGGTCGGCCTCCTCCACGACAACCGCGCGGCGTGGGAGCATGTGGCGCCGTGGCCTGGCGAACGGCCCTACGGCGTCCAGTTCATGTGCGGCGAGCCCGAGGAGATGGGTGCGGCGGTGCGCAAACTGGGCACCCGGCTTCGCCCCGACTTCGTGGACGTCAACCTGGGCTGCCCCGCCCCCAGCATCATGAAGCTCTGCGCCGGGGGGTTCCTGATGAAGGACCCCAAAAAGGCGGGCGCCGTCGTGAAGGCGGCACGCGACGCCGCCGACGAGGTCGGCATCCCGCACGTCTCGGTGAAGATGCGCCTGGGGCCCGACGAGCGGCACCTCACCTACCTCGAGGTCGCGAAGGAGGCCAAGGCCGCGGGGGCGGCCTGGGCGACCCTGCACGCCCGCACCGTCGCGCAGGGCTACTCGGGGGCTGCGCGATGGGAGCACATCGCCCGGCTCGTCGAGGCCTCCGGCCTCCCCATCGTCGGCAACGGCGACCTTCGGACCCCCGAGGACGTGGTGCGGATGCGTGACACGACGGGATGCGCCGGCTTCTTCATCGCCCGCGCCGCGATGCACGACCCGACGGTCTTCACCCGCATGCGCGAGTCGCTCGAGGGGCGCCCGGCCGCGCCTGGCCCCGCCATGAAAGAGAGGCTCCAGACCCTTCTGGTCTACCTGGAACGGGCGGAATCCATCGGGCTTCGCAACACCGGCCTCATGCGGCGCCAGGCGATGCGGTTCGTCGCCGGCGGACCGGGGGCCAAACGGCTCCGGGTCATCGTCGGGGAGTGCAACGACGCCGCGGAGATTCGCGAAGCGGTCGCCGCCGAGCTCGCCGCAGCGTGACCGGCGTGGCTCACTCGAAGTTGCGGCGGCGGACGATGGCCACCGAGGCCGCGAGAAACAGCATCGCAAAACCTGCGCCAGCCGCGAGGGATAAGCCGATACGTTGTGGGGGAAACTGGGGAATGACGAAACTGAGGGCGAAAGACTCGCCTTCCTGGCCATCCAGCAGGACGTCCCCAGCGACCGAGATGGTGCGGTCGGGCGACAGGTAATGGCTCCAATCGTATTTCCAGCCCGTGCGGTCGGGCTCGAAGTCTCCATCCGAATCCCCGAAGAAAACGAAGTCCCCGATATTGCCAAGAAGAGGAAGGACGAGGAAGACCGTAAGCAGCGTGAGGACAAGGCTCTGCACGTTCGACTTGGTGAGCGTCGAGAAAAACAGCGCCACGGCGGCGATGGCGGAAGCCCCAAGGGCGAGCGTGCCCATCGCCCCGAAGAACCTCCCGACCTCCTCTCCTGAGGGCGAACCTTCGTAAAACGGCTGCACCAAGGCGTATTGGAGCGTGAAGAGGATGAGGAACGTTGGCAGGACCGTGGCGAGCGCCCCAGCGTATTTCCCGACTACGAAAGCGGCGCGCGACACCGGTTTGGAGAGAAGCAGGAACAATGTCCGGCTCTGCCATTCCGAACACACCGCGTCGGCGGTCAGAACGATGGCCAGGAGCTGAATCATGAAATTGCCGCCGAACACGGAGGCGTTCATGTAGATGAAGAAGGCAAAGTTCTCGCGGGCCGGTTCCCCTGCATCCGGAGGGCTGTCCCCCTCGCCGAAGGCCATGACGGGAAGGATGAGGGTCACCAGAAGGAGGGTGGCGAAGAGCAGCAAACCGATGATGAAGACGCGTTTCGTTCGGATGTGCTGCAGGACGTCTTTTCGCGCCACCTCGTACGCTGCATGGAGGAAACCGACTTCCGACCTCCGCTTGGCGGGTGCAAACGAGGAAGCGGGTGGGGAGACCGGAGGCGCGGGCGGGGACGGCGGACTCATGCGTTCCCCTCCGAGGTCAGTTCGAGGAAAACCGATTCGAGGCTTGCCAGGTCGGGCGAGACGGAGAAGATTCTGGCGCCGGCCCTCACGAGCGCCGCCACCAGATCGGGAGTCCTTTCCTCCCCGACCGGGCAAACGAGCGTATCACCAAGGAGCCGCACGCCATCTCCGGCCACGGCGGATGCGGCGTCGAGGTGCACCTTTGAAGGCCTGAGGAGGCGGATGCGCACACCCCCGCCGGCCTCG
This sequence comes from Thermoplasmatota archaeon, assembly GCA_035292455.1. Taxonomy (GTDB): domain Archaea; phylum Thermoplasmatota; class E2; order JACPAO01; family JAHFTW01; genus DATDQC01. The sequence continues at coordinate 3,847 of DATDQC010000146.1, read as the reverse complement.
CGCCGCAGGTCGTCCACGCGGCCGACGCGCAGGACCCGGCCCTTGTCCAGGATGGCGACTCGTTGGCAGGTCTCCTGGACCTCGTTGAGGACATGGCTGTTGAGGAAGACCGTGGTCCCATCCTTGGCGAGGCCGCGGATCATCTGCCGAAGCTCGTAGGCCCCCTTGGGGTCGAGGCCGTTGGTGGGTTCGTCGAAGATGACGAGACCGGGGCGGTGCAGCATCGCCTGCGCGATGCAGATGCGCTGTTTCATGCCGTGGCTGTAGGTCTTGACGCGGGAGTCGGAGCGCTCGTCCATCCGAACGAGGGCAAGGACCTCCTCGATCCGTTGGCGGCGTTCGCGGCGACCCATTCCCAGGAGGCGGCCGTAGAACTCCAGGTGCTGACGGCCGGTGAGGTTGGAGTAGAAGTCGTACTGGTCGGGAACCAACCCGACGTGGTGGGCAACACGGGTCGGGTGCCGGAGGGCATCGATGCCGAGGACCTCGACCCGGCCGCCGTCGGGGCGGACGAAGCCGGTGACGCACTTCGTGAAGGTCGTCTTTCCGGCGCCGTTGGGGCCGAGGAAGCCGAACACCTCGCCGCGCTGCACCTCGAGGTCCACACCCTGCAACGCCTGGACCTGGCCGTAGCGCTTGCGAAGCCCTTGGGTGACGAGGACGGCGGCCACGTCGAGGGGAGCGGCCCGCGGCTATGAAGCCGTTGGGGGCAAGGGTCATGCGGCTCCCGTCCGTGGACTGGACGTGCTCCTTGCCATCGACGACACCGACGGCAAGGCGGGCGGCTGCACGACGCACCTTGCCTTCCACGTCCTCCTGGCGCTGCCGCAACTCGCGCTGCGCGGCATGCCGCGCCTCGTCCGCCTCAACCCCAACGTGCCGTGGAAGACGCGCGGAAACGGCGCCGTCGTCCTCCCCCTCGGCCTGCCGGAGGGTCCGCAGGTGCGGGTGGGCGAACTCCGCGGCCGCGAAATCCTGGCCTTCCCCGACGGTCGGCCCGCGCGTCCCACGCCGGAGATGCTGGAACGGGTCTGGAAGGTGGTGCAGGGCGAGGCGCAGCCCGACGCCGAGCCCGCGGCGGCCCTGCTCCCCGACGCGCCGCCGGCGTGGGCTTATTGGCAGGCGGTCCGTAGCGTGGTGGAGATAGCGGAGGCCCGCGAAGCCCTGGATGCAGCCGGAGCCCTCCACCGCAGCGCCGCCGACGGACGCGGCCTGGTGGGATGCCTCGGGGCCTCGGCGTGGCCGGGCCCCCCCGCAAGCCACGAGGTGATCGCCTACCGCCATCCGTCGCGGTGGGGAAGCGAACGGGCCGTGGACCCCACGCCGCTCCTTGGGCTGGATGCCGCGGGAGCGACCTTCCACACCAGCGACCCCGAGGAGGGGCGGCTCGCCTGCGTCCCCCACACCCCCGACCCCGTGCTGTGCGGCCTGCGGGGGCGCGACCCCGACGCGCTGCGGGATGCGGCGCTGCGGGCGCTCGCCTTGGCGTGCAAGGAGGAAGTGGACGGCTGGCTGCTGTGGGCGACCAACCAGGCCTCGGGGGACCACGTCACTCCCGTCGCCGACCTCGGCGAGGCGCCCGCGATGGCGACCGTCGAGGTGGAGGCGACGGTTCGCGAGATGCCCGACGCACGGCGCGGCGGCCACGTTTTCGTCGAGGTCGAGGACGGCGCCGGCCACACCTTCAAGGCTGCTGCCTTCGAGCCCACCAAGCGGTTCCGGGACGCGGTGCGCGCCCTGCGGCCCGGCGACCGCGCCGCCTTCCTGGGGGCGCTGCGGGACGACGTGGTCCAATTGGAGAAGATGCGGGTGGACTCCCTGGCCGCATCCCGCACCAAGACCGGGAACCCGCGCTGCCCGTCGTGCGGCAAGGCCATGAAGTCCGCGGGCCGGGGAGCCGGGTACCGCTGCAAGGGATGTGGAACGGAGGCGCCGGCGGAGGCGGGCGGTTTCCAGGAGGAGCCGCGGGGACTTGCGCTGGGCTGGCACGAGGTTCCCGTCATCGCGCGGCGCCACCTGCACCGGCCGGCGGGATGGACGTAGAGCCTAGACGGTGCCGCCGCGGTCGTAGACCGAGACGATACGGGCCTCCCCGGAGGCGCGGGTCGTGGTGTCCAGGAGTTGGCGCTCCACCGTGACCTGCCACGTGCCCTCCTGGAAGGCGACCTCGACCTTGAGCGGACCGGCAGGGCAGGTGGTGGCGCCACCAAGGCCAGCCCCGGCAACTCCAACGCAGGCCCGCGACGTGCCTCCAGGGTCCCGCAGGTGAACCTCGATCCGGCCCGAGCCAGAACTCCGCTCGGCCGCGAGCCAAAGGCCGAGCTTGTCGTAGGCGCCCTCCCCGCCCTCCTCGCGGGGGACGTCGACGCGGGCGCTACCGGTGTTGTCGAAGGCGAGGTTGGCAAGCTCCACGGCCTCGTCATTCTGGGCGCGCAGGAACTCGATCCGGCCGGTCCGTCCGCTGCCCCAATCGAGGAGCTGCATGTCGACCTCGAGGCCGTCGGCGCGCGCCAGATGGATCTCGGTGAACCACTTCACGGTCGGGCTGTAGGTGTGGCGAAGCGTGGACGCGTCCCCGGCGGTTCCCTGGATGACGAAGCCGAGCGGGTCGCTCTGGCCACGCGGCAGTGCCAGCGTCTCCAGTTGGGCCGAAAGCGAGAAAGTGGTGTCGTAGAAATGGGTGGACCAGGAGCTCCCGGTGCAGAGCGGGAAGGAGAACATGTCGGCATGGACGCCGGCCTCATGGGGCGAGTAGAGGGTGCGGTGGATGCGGCCGAGCATGGGGTTGACGGAGAACAGGGCGTGGTCGAGCGCCTCCGCACGGCCCGGCACGCCGACGAGGTAGTGCTGGGCCTGGCCGCGCGCGAAGTCGGCGTCGTCGAAGTAGACGAGCGTGGTCTCCTCAGCCCTCCCGTCCACGGTGAGCCGGAACTTCCACCAATCGCCTTGGGCCCACGGGTTCGCCTCGGAGTCGGGGCCCGGGGTGTCGGGGGCGTAGACGCGGGGATGGACCTTGCCGGTGATGCATGGGTGGTTCGCGAGGTAATGGAGGGGGTCGCAAAGCACCGGTTCGAGGTCGCAGTCCTCGCCGTCCGGAACGGTGCCGCCGCCCCCATCCTTGGAACATCCGGCAAGCAGCAGCGGGAGGAGCATTGCACCGGCAACGACGGCGTGGCGCACACAGAACGACTTGACCGGTCTTACTTGAAGATTACCGAAGCCGTCTCGATTCAGAAGGGGTCGCCGGCGGCCTCGGCCGGGGTTTCACATCCCCCAGAACTTGTCCTCCTTGCGCCGGACCTTGAGGAACTCCAGGAGGACGTCCTTCTCCTCCGGCGTGATGTTCCCCTTCGTGAAGAGCCACTTGGCATCGGACTCGGGGATGTCCATGTAGAGGATGTCCCCCTCCTCGATCTGCCGTCCCAGAGTCGGGCCCGGCACGGAGATGGCCACCTCGTCGCCGAGCCCCGCCTGGTCCACCGTCTTGTTCTCGCGCTGGATGGACTTGATGCGGCCGATGGCCTTGCCGTCGGCGCGGATGAGGGTGCGGCCGGGCTGCAGGCGGCCGGCGAGGACGCGCACCCCGAAGACCGCGGGGTCGCGAGACCGGAACGAGCATCCCTCGAGGAACTTGATCTTGGCCGGGTGGACGTGCTCCTCGCGCTGCGTCGCGGAGAGCCGCTCCTTGGCCTCCTTGACCCAGGCGTCGTAGCGGTCGAGGAGGCTGTAGATGACGCGGTCGGTGAAGACCGGCAGGTCGCGCGCGGCCGCCTCTGCCTCGACGTCGGGGAGGGGCTTCACATGGAATCCGAGGAGGACCCGGAGGAGCGGGTCGGTCATGGCGGCC
>DATDQC010000145.1:0-2868 GCA_035292455.1 Thermoplasmatota archaeon | reverse complement strand
TCGCCTGCGGTGTGGGCACCGAGCGGGCGGTCTACATCACGACCGACGAATCGACCCTGGAAGTTCGGGAGGCCGCGCGCTCGGCCGGCTGGGGCATCGGCCACGTCCAGGTGGTGGACCTGCAAACCCAGTTCGCGGAGGCGATGCTGGACGCCCAGCAGCGTTCCCGCGAAGGCCCGTCGCGGGAGGCCCCAGGCCCGCCCCGGCGGCGCTTCGACCCGCGCGAACTGGTCGAGGGGACGAGCAGCCGGGACGCCCTTCGCCCCCCGCGCGCCGCCTCCGCCCCCGCCGGGGCAGCCGCCCCGGCAAGTGCCACCGACACCGACTACCTGGGGCGCCTCCTGGACCCCTACACCCGCCTGCGGAGCCCCGACCGCATGGTGGTGAACTCCCTCGACTTCTTCCTCAACCTCTACCCCGTCGAGCGCGTGGTGGCCGTCCTCACCGCCCTCAAGGCCGCCAACGCCAAGGCCGGGGGCCAACTCCTCCTGGTGCTCCTCAAGGGGGCGCACGGCGCCACCGTGGAGCGGCGCCTGGAGCTGTTCTCCGACTGCCTCATCGAGCTGGAGGTCACCCGGAAAGGGACCACGTTCGAGCGCTTCTTCATGGTCCGGAAGGTCAAGAACCGGTCCCACGGCATCGGCGTCAGCACCTACGACATCCGGCCAAGCGGCGTCCACCTCGAGACCCTGGAACGCATCGTCTGAGCGCGTCCGTCAGAGTCCCTTGCACAACCTTTCCCGTTGGATCTCATTTTTGGGCCCGGACAGGTCGCAGATTACGCAGATTTCACAGACGATCTTGAAGCCGCAATCTGCGTAATCTGCGAAATCTGTGGCTGCCCTAACCAACCGACGCGGAAAAACCAGGTTCAACGGAGGGAGTTGTGAAACCGCCTCTACCGGGCCGCCTTGTTGGCCTGCAGGCGCTGCGCCAGAACGCGCTCGTGGGTGATGTCACGGAAGTAGTAGACGCGCCCGAGCGGCAGCTCGTCCTCGTCGAGGAGCGGCTCGCTCCGGCGCGCGAAGGTCCGGCCCTCGAGGGTGACGTCCCCGCCGTGCCCTTCGTAGAGGAAGCGGACGCGCGCCTGGAACCGCTTGGGGTCGTTCACCTGCTCGAGGAGGGGGCGGCCGGCGAGGGCGGGCGAGTCGCGTCCGGCGACGGGCTCGACGCCGCACATCGCGAGGAGCTGCCGGTTGGCCGAGAGAACCTCGCCGTCGGGGGAGACCACGAGGACGCCGTCCGGAGCGGCCTCGAGCTGCGACTCGAGGAGCCGGACCTGCCGGCGCAGCCGGTCCTCGGTGCGGCGCCTGGCCATGACGGCCGCCAACTGGCTTGCCGCGGCCTCCGCCGTGGCGATCCAGCGGGCGTCCTCGGGGCGCGCGGCGGTGTGCAGGAACACGAGGACCGCCACCGGCTGCCCGCCGTCGATGACCGGGACGAACGCGCCGGCCGACAGCCCGGCAGCGCGCGCCGCAGCGGCGCGCTGGAACGCCGGCTCGCGGGTGAGGTCGGGCACCAGGCGGGCGCGCCTCTCGGTCCACACCTGGCCGGCCAACCCCTCGCCGGGAAGGACCTCCATCTTCTGGGTGAGCCGCCGGAACTTCTGGAGGGGCGGCGTCGGCGTGTGCCACGCCTCGCCCGGCACCAGCGAACGCCCCGGGCCCTGCACCCACGCCTCTCCGTAGCTCCAGCCGGTGAGGCGGCACAGGGTGCCGACCGTGGTGGCGAGGGCGGTGGAGAAGTCGCTGGCGCGGTTCAGCTCCACCGCGAGCCCCTGGACGAGGTCGAGGGCGTCCTGCGCCTCCTTCTCGGCGGTGATGTCCTCGAGGTGACCCTCGAAGTGGAGCAGGGCGCCGTCGGGGCCTTGGATGGCCCGGGTCGTGCCGCGCACCCAGCCCACGGTGCCGTCGAGCCGGCGCACCCGCTGCTCGAAGGGCAGCACGCCGCCCTTGCGGGCCAGGTCAAGGAGACTTGCGCGCTCGGAGGGGTCACCGTAGAACTCCGCGGCCTGCCGGCCCACCACGGCGTCGCGGCTCGGGCTGCGCAGAAGCCGTAGCAGGGCGGGGTTGGCCTCCAGGATGCGGCCGTCCGGGGTGGTGCGGAAAAGCCCGATGGGCACACCGTCCACCAGGCTGCGGTACTCCGACTCGCGTTCACTCGCGATGGTCTCGGCGGCCTTGCGGGCGGTGATGTCGCGGGCGATGCCCTGGATGGCCGCCGGCTTGCCGTCCTTCCGGAGGAGGCGCGTCGAGACCTCGACCCAGACCGGCGAGCCGTCCTTGGCGCGGGTGAGGAGCTCGTAGGGAACCGAGCGGTCGGTGACCCCCTTCAGCTTGAGCTTCATCTGGGCCTGCGCCGTTTCGATGTGGGCGCGGTCCACAATCTCGACGATGGACATGCGGAGGAACTCCTCCTTGGCGTAGCCGTAGACCCGCATCGCGACCGCGTTCACGGTCAGGAATTTCCCGTCGAGTCCGTGGGTGTAGATGATGTCGTTGGCGTTCTCGATGAGGTCGCGGTAGCGCTCCTCGCTCGCCTGCAGTTCCAAGGCGGCGCGGTAGCGCTCCGAGACGTCCCGCAGCGAACCCTGGATGGCGACCAGGCGGCCGCGTTCGCGGACGGCGCGGCTCGACACCTCGATCCACACCGGGCTGCCGTCCTTGCGGCGCCCCAGGACCTCGTAGACCGAGCGCTCCTCGCGGCCCTCGAGCTTGGCCATGTGGTGGGCGCGGGCGGTCTCCAGCGCGGAGGGGTCGAGGAACTCGAAGACGCTGCGCCCGACCGCCTCGGCCGGGGTGTAGCCGGTGATGCGCTCCACGGCCCGGTTGGCGTAGAGGATCTTGCCCTGCGGGTCGAAGAGGTAGA
>DATDQC010000144.1:0-2748 GCA_035292455.1 Thermoplasmatota archaeon | reverse complement strand
GCGCCCCCTCGACGCGCTCGTCGCCGGCGTGGACGACGGCTTCCTCGTGCAGGGTGTCCTCGGCGCGCACACCGCCAACGTCGCCACCGGCGAGTTCTCCGTGACCGCCCCCGCGGTGTGGCGCATCCGCAAGGGCGCCGTCGAGGGGGCGTGCCGGGAGATCGCCATCGCTGGGGGCCTCGGGGACCTTCTCGGGAAGGTGGACGGGGCGTCGGTGGAGGCCAAGCGGATGCAGGGCGCCCTCCTCCCAGCGCTGCGGGTGCGCGGGCTCTTCATTTCGGTCTAGGCCACCCACGAGTCTGTTCGAGGATTGCCCGACGAAACGCAAACGGTTATCTCGTTCCTGGCCCGCATCCTGCACCGTGACCCGCATCACCCTGGACGGAGAGACCTTCAAGGCCCTGGCCAGCTCGACGCGGCTCACCGTCCTGCGGGCGCTCGACGAGCGCCGGAAGACCCTCACCGAGCTCGCCAAGGACATGGCCCTCAACAAGGCGACCGTGCACGAACACCTCCAGCTCCTGCAGTCGGCCGGCCTCGTCAGGAAGCGCGACGACGAGGGGCGCAAGTGGATCTACTGGGAGCTCACCTGGACCGGCCAGCGCATCCTGCACCCCCAGGAGACCACGACCTTCAGCGTCCTCCTCGGGCTCTCCGTCGCGGCGGCGGGGGGCGGCTTCTTCATGCTGGGCCGCGCTCTCGAATGGTGGCTCCAAGGCAAGACCCTCACCCCGACGGGCGACGAAGCGGGCGATTCCGTCCCGCTCGCACCGGCGGGGGCCTCCAGCACCGCCCCGGCGGCCACCCCCACCTCGACGGCCTCGCCGCCGGCCCAGCAAGACGCGAATGGACTCCAGATGGAGAGCGGGGCGACCGAGTCGCCCCCCACCGACCCTCCGGGGGATTCGGGCAGCGAAGCCGGCCTCTTCGACCAGGACGGCTGGCTGAGCCTGGCGCTCTTTTTCTGTTCCGCGCTCCTCGTGGTCCTCGCGGCGCTCCTGCGGCGCAAGCTCCGCGCCGCTCCCGCCAGCCCCGCCCCCGGCGACGAGTGAGACCCCAATACGCAAATCATAACGCAACGCCCTTCAAGGGCGGCACGGCTTGGGTCGCCATGGCCTTCGAGATGCAGGTCGTGAGCCATGCGCCGCTCACCGGGGAGAGCGACGCAAGGAGGCTCGCCAAGCTGTGGTTCTCCATGATCGGCTACACCGCCTCGAAGGGGCCCGACCACGGCGTCTCGTTCAAGCTGTTCTACGACTGCTTCCTCCTCCACCCCGGCCGGGCGTGGACCATCGAGGAGCTGGCCAACACCTGCGGCACCACCATGCCGTCGGTGTACCGCCACCTCAACAAGCTCCTCGCCTTCGACATCGTGGAGGACGTCACGGTGGACGAGAGCGGCGACCGCAGGCGGGGGTTCCGCCTCCGTTACGGTGACCTCGCCAAGGCGTGGAACTTCGCCGAGGCGCATTTCCAGCTCGCCGCCGAGAACTACCGCAAGACGGTGGACCACCTCGAGGGGCTCCTCAAGGCCGAGCGCTCGCGCGTCCCCGAGGCCGGCCCGCCTTCGAAGGCGAAGGCCTCGGCGTAGCCGGGGTCCGGCCCTTCCGCGGGCTCTCCGACGTCCGCGCGTCGTCCGCAAGGCGCAGAAACCACTCGTGGAGCCGCGTGTCCCCCGTGAGCTCGGGGTGGAACGCCGTGGCGAGGATCCGCCCCTTGCGGACCGCGACGATGCCGCGCTCGTGCCGCGCCAGCACCTGGGTGGGCGCCCACGCCGAGACGGCGACCGGGGCGCGGATGAAGACCGCCGGGATCCGTCCAATCCCTTCGACATCGAGCTCCGCCTCGAAGGACTCGCGCTGGCGTCCGAACGCGTTGCGGTCCACCTCGACATCGAGGAGTCCAAGGAGCCGGATGTCCTTGTCCTCGACGTCATGCGTGGCGCGGGTGGCGAGCAGGATCATCCCGGCGCAGGTCCCGAACAGCGCGAGGTCACCGCGCCGCGCCCGCTCCACGACCGGTTCCTGGAGGCCGCCCGAGCGCAGCAGGCGGCTGATGGCGGTGGACTCCCCGCCGGGAAGGATGAGCCCGCGCACCCCCTTGAGGTCGGCGGCGGTCCGGACCGGCACCGTTTCGACCTCCAGTCCAAGCCGTGCGGCGGCGCGGCGCACCGCGTCGAGGTGCTCGCTCACGGCACCTTGGACCGCCAGGACGCCGATGCGGAGGGCCACGGCCGCGCCCAGGAGAGAAGGTGGGATAAAGCGTGCCCCGGCGGCCGCCGGCTGCGCCGACCCCAAGCCTCATGGCGGCACGTCCAGTCGGCGCCGCCGTGGCCGGTCACGACGTGCGGCATCCGCTTTCCCTGCTGCTCGTCCAGGTCCTCTTCGGTCTCTTCCCGGTGGCGGCGAAGAAGGTCTTCCTCGACCTCGAACCCCTGCCGGTCCTGGGTCTCCGACTTGCCGGAGCCACGTTCTTCCTTCTGGCCCTTCACCTCTTCCTGGTGCGCAATCCCATCCCGATCCGCACCGAGTGGCCGCGGGTCCTCGGGCTCTCGCTCCTTGGCGTCATCTTCAACATGGGGCTGTTCATCGTCGGAATCTCCTACACGACGCCCGTCAACGCCGTCGTCGTCATCACCACCATCCCGGTCTTCACCTACGCCCTCGCCGTCCTCCTGCGGCACGAGGAGATGGGGGCGCGCCGGGCGCTTGGCATCGGGGTCGCCCTCGCCGGCGTCCTCCTCTTGCT
>DATDQC010000143.1:0-2034 GCA_035292455.1 Thermoplasmatota archaeon | reverse complement strand
GACGATGAAGAAGATCGGCATCACCTGGAAGACCCAGGTGAGGATGTGCGTCCACGTTTGGCGAGAGGGTCGAAGGCGGCGCCAGCCGCGCGGCGGTGGGCCGGAAGCGGAGCGCCATCTCGGCCAGGACGGCCTGGTGCTCCTCCTCGCGGCGGCGCCGGTTGGCCTCCTCGGCGGCAAGCCGGGCGGCCTCCTCCTCGAGCGCCCTCGCCTCGGTGTCGTAGCGGCTCCGGAGGTCCTGCAGGAACAGGTCGGGGTCGAGCCGGACGTCGTCCTCGCCGGCCACCAGGTAAACGGCGACCGCCTGCTGCAGGTTGGGGTCCCCGAGCTGCGGCCCCAGGAGGTCGGCCATCGCCTCGATGTCTTCGGCGGCGAGGTCGCGCACGTGCGCGTGGGGGAGCCGGACCCCAAGGCGCCAGTAGCGGCGCGGGTCGTCGGCGGCGCGGTAGAGGGAGTGCTGCCAAGGGCCGGTGAGTTCGCGCCGCAGGGCGTCGGTCTGGCGGTGGTCGTACTCGAGCCGCCGGGTCATGAGCTCGCGCAGCATCGCGGGCGCCACGGCGAGGGTGCGGTTCTCTCCTAGGAGGAGGCAGTGCACCACGTCCTTGAGGTCGGGGAGGTCGAGGTGCTCGACGGCGGCCTCCATGTCGTTGACGACGTCGGGGTCGGGGCGCGGCACGCGGATCACCAGCGTTCGTCCCTCGTCGCCCTCGATGACGTCGGAGCCGTAGTGGGGGGAGAGGTAGCCCTTGACGTGCTGGAGGGCCGCCCCCGGCACCGGGGAGGGGCGTGTCCTCCTCAGAATGGCCATGGCAACCCAAGGAGTCCGCTCCTGAGGAAAACGGTTCCCAAATGAAACGATGCTCCCCTTCAGGCCCAGACCCCCGCCAAGGGGGCCCCCCCTACCTTCCCATGGAAGCAAAAACAAGGAATAAGACGTATCTACTTCCTTCTCATGGAATCATCAGATCCATTCATGTAAAACGTTATTACTATTTGAATAATCGTTCGTTTCCTTCTTCGAAATGAAGGTAAATTGCATAATCCTTGAGGAAGAGCAGCGCACCCGAAGCCATGGGGTCCCCCTTGCCAAGCAACCTTGGCCATCCCCTACGTCCTCAACCCCTTGGTTGCCGGTCGAACTTAACGGGTAGGGCTGGAAATGTCTCCTTGAACCGGGTCACTCCCCCCGTGAGGGTCTCCTGGAGTCTCCAGGAAACTGGCGGGGCCTCCCCGAGACTGCGCTGGCGGAGGACCAGGATGTCGGCCCGTTTGCTGGCTTCGAGGGAACCGATCCCGTCTTCCCAGTGGATGGCCCATGCCGCCGCACGGGTGTAGTGCCAGACTGCCTCCTCGGGTGTGAGGCGCTGCTCCGGGTCGGGATGCGCGACCGCCGCCTGGATTCCCACGAGTGGCCCGAACGGCATGCCGTCCGAGCCGAACGCGAGGGGCAATCCGGCCCCCTTGAAGGTCCGGAAGCGGTTGTTGAGGCGGAAGCGAGGCCCCAACCGCCCCTCGTACAGGCCTCCCTTGGAGCTCCACGCCCCCACGAAGTTGGGCTGGCTCGAGGCCACCAGCCCCAACTCCACGGTCCGCGCAATCTGAGCATCGTGGACGATCTCGTAGTGCTCGAAGCGGTGTCGGAGCGGAGAGACGGCGCTCGCGGAAACGGTGCCCGCTTCGCTCGGCGGTTTTTCCGCATCTCCCGACAGGGGTCTCCGTCCCCCGCGCCCCCCAGGGTCCTCCGGGCCGGCCTTCGGTGGGCCGGCCGACGCTGCTTCCTCGTGCAGCCACCCGCGTCCCTCCAGGTCCTCCCACGCCGCCAGGCGGGAGAAGGCCTCGAGTCCCTGGTCGATGGCGGCGTCGCCGATGGCGTGGGCGTGGACCTGGACGCCGGCGGCGTGGGCGGTGCCGAAAAGGCGGTCCACCTCTGCGTCGCTCCAGATCGGCGTCCCCGTGGGGTGGGGATGGGTGCAGGGCTTCCCGGGCGGCGGGCCGTCGAGGTAGGGCTCGCGAAGATGTGCGGTGTGGGCCCCC
>DATDQC010000142.1:0-3788 GCA_035292455.1 Thermoplasmatota archaeon | reverse complement strand
GGTGTGGGCCGTGAAGCCGGTCGGCCTCACCGGCGGCAAGGGGGTCCAGGTGCACGGCGACCACTTCCACGACGTCGAGGGGGCCAAGGCGTACGTCCGCCAGGCCATGGACAAGAAGGTGGGCGGCGGCGTGGTGCAGTTTGAAGAGATCGCCCGCGGCGAGGAGTACACCGTCATGGCGTTCACCGACGGCACCGCCGTCGTCCCCATGCCTGCGGTGCAGGACCACAAGCGGCTCCTCGAAGGGGACAAGGGTCCCAACACCGGCGGCATGGGCTCCTACTCCTGTCCCGACGGCCTGCTGCCGTTCCTGACCCGCGCCGAGTACGACGCCTCGGTCGCCATCCTGGAGCGCCTGGTCGCCGCCCTCAAGGCGGAAGGGTGTCCCTACGTCGGCACCCTCTACGGCCAGTTCATGCTCACCGTGGACGGGCCCAAGGTCATCGAGGTCAACGCCCGCTTCGGGGACCCCGAGGCGATGAACGTCCTCCACCTCCTGGAGTCCGACTACGTGGACATCCTTGAGGCGATGGCGACCGGTGGCCTCGCGGCACTTCCCCGGCCCCGCTTCCGCGCCGCCGCGACGGTCGTGAAGTACCTCGTCCCCAAGGGGTACGGCATGGGCACCCCGCTTGCGGACCGCCCGGTCCACGTGGACGAGCAGAACCTCCGCAAGGTCGGCGTCACCGCCTACTATGCCCACCTCGACCGCCACCCGAGCGGCCAACTCGTCACCATGGCGAGCCGCACCCTCGGCCTGCTGGCGGAGGGACCCACCGTCCCCGCGGCGGAGAAGGCGGTGCGCGAGGGGCTCCGCCACATCCACGCGGACGCCCTCCTGGTCAGGAACGACATCGGCACCGCCGAGCTCCTGCAGCGCCGCGTCGAGCACATGCGGGAACTGCGGGCCCAGGCCCCCCAGGCGCCGCAGGCGCACCAGGCCGCCTCGCCGCGGGGGCCGTGACGTGTCGGACGCGGAGACCACCACCTACTTCGTGGGGACCGCAGGGGCCGGGAAGTCGAGCCTGGTGGCGGCGTACGACCGCTGGGCCAAGCAGCACGGCATCACCACCCTCACGGTCAACCTCGACCCCGGCGCCGAGAGCCTCCCGTACAAGCCCGACTTCGACATCCGGGACCGCATCAAGCTCTCCGAGGTCATGGAGGAGCACGGCCTCGGCCCCAACGGCGCCCAGGTCGCCGCCGCCGACATGATCGCCCTCAACCTCACCGAGATTCAGGAAGAGATGTCCGCCTTCCGCGCGCAGCAGGTCCTGGTGGACACCCCGGGGCAGCTCGAGCTCTTCGTCTTCCGCCACGCCGGCAAGCACATCGTGGAGTCGCTTGCCCCCGGCCAGTCCGCGGTCGCCTACCTCCTCGACCCCTTCCTCGCCAAGACCGCCTCCGGGTTCGCGAGCCAACTCCTCCTCGCCTCGACGACGCTGTTCCGGCTGCAGTGCCCCCTCGTCTTCCTCCTCTCCAAGGCCGACCGCGTCGAGCCGGAGAGCCTGGAGTCCATCCGCAACTGGGCCGCCGACCCCGAGGCGCTCGAGGACGCGGTGCTGCGCGAGGAGCCGGCCATGAGTCGGGAGCTCGCCGCCCACGTCACCCGCCTCCTCGCCACGATGGGGGTGGAGAACCTCCTCATCCCCGTCTCGAGCGTGGACGGCACGGGACTCGACGACTTCTACAGCCTCGTCCAGGGCGCCATCGGCCAGGGCGAGGACGCCACCCCGGAGTACGACACCTTCCTTGGGGCGGACGAGGGCGAGGAAGCCAACTGACGAGACGTCCGTTGTGGGGGCCGATCAGCGCGCGGGCGACAGGTACGCCTTGCCCGCCTCGCGCATCCTCGCGATGAGTTCCTTCGCTTGCTTCTCGGGTCCCGTCGCCCGGATGCGGATCTGCCCGCGTTCGGGGTAGGAGCCCAGCACCACGTCGGGGAACTCCTTTTCGAGTTTGGCCAGGGTGCCGTAGAAGCGCGACTCCTCCGTGAAGAGCACCAACTCCTCGACGTGGAGCGGCGTGGAGCGGGCGAGGCGGGGGGCGACCGATTCCCGGAACATGCGGTAGAACTCGGCGGGGACCCCGGGGAGCGTGAAGAAGGTCACCGGCCGCGGCGGCACCGTGACGATGGCCCCCAGCGCCGTGCCGAGTTCGTTGGGCATCGCCTCCGCCCCTTCGGGAAGCCACGCCATCTTGAGGAGCCCCGGGTTGGGTTCCGGCGACTCGAAGTACCCGAGGCGGTGGCCGATGCGGGTGCGCTCACGCATCCACGCCTCGTTCTCCGGGGTCAGGACAAGGCGCAGCCCCAGCCCTTTGGCGAGCCCCTGCATCGTGCGGTCGTCCGGTGTTGGCCCCAACCCGCCGGACGTGATGACGTAGTCAAGATTGAGGTCCTTGGCGAATCGGCGCACCGTGGCTTCGATGTCGGGGAGGTCGTCGGAGCAGACCTCGACGCGGGCGAGCTTCAGGCCAAGCGGCCGCAGCTCCTTGGCGAGCCAGTGGCTGTTCGACTCGTGGACGTGACCACCGAGGACCTCGTCGGCGATGACAAGGCAGCCCAACCGCCGCACGGCTCATTCACCTCTGGGGACCCGAGGCCGGAGGTGGTTGGGGTGCCTCCAGATTCCGCCGCGCCAGCGGCGGAGGACGAGGCAGCCGAGACGCTTCAACGCTCCAGTCCCCCTTCGGGAACCGGACGGCGGAGGATGGGGGCCTGCCAGTCGCGAAGGGAGGGTCTGACCCACAGCAGGAGCAGCCCGCTGGCAAGAGCCAGGCTGGCGGTCACCAGGAAGCCCCGTCCCCATGTCGGGTCGGAGACCAGGTAGACCGATCCCGCGATGGTCCCGACGCTGCCCAGCAGAAGTCCAAGCGACAGCGGGACCTTGCGCCAGGTCCCACTCGCCGGAAGCGACGCCCATGCCAGAAGAAGCACGACGGCCAAGGCTATCAGGGTCCAGCTTCCCGTCTGCTCCTCCACCCCGGAAAGCGACAACAGGTTGTCGAGCGCAAGGAAAGCGGTGATGCTCAGCGCCAGCCGCGTGTCCGCGGCGAAGTCGAGGAAGGGGATGGCAAGGACCAGCAGAGCGCCCGGGATGGCCATCCATGGCAGGGGATTGTGGTGGAAGTAAGCGGGGGCGGACCACAGGGATGCCCCGGCCACGACAAGGAACTCGCCAGGAAATCGGCGCACCCGGCTCCAACCGACCCACATCAGCAGCAGCCCAAGCAGGAGTTGGACCACCACCGCCGCGGTCGGCGACATCTCCCCGGGGTCATGGCCGATGGAACCGCTCATGCCGACCAAGAGTGAAACGCCAATCGTCGCGAACGGCAGCAGGAGGAGAAGCGACATCCGCGGGGCGTGGAGCGTGGAGGGGCCTTGCAGGTCCCGAACCAAGCGCGACCTCGTCTCACCCTGGACGCGTGCTGCACGAGGGGTTGACGTCATGCGAACTCCTGTAGCGCCGCCGAAACGCCCGGCTTGAGGGGCGAGCCGGCGAGGCGGAAGGCCCCTTCGAGGGCGGCCCAGCAGGCGGCCATCTCGGTCCAGGTGGTGCCCGCCATGTGCCCCACACGGAAGACGCGCCCCTTCCACTGTCCCTGCGCCCCGGCGACGACCACGCCGAAGCGGTCCTTGAGGAAGCCGCGGATGCGGCCGTCCTCGACGCCGGCGGGGTAGTGGAGGGCCGTCACGGTGTCGCTGCGGACCGCGGCGTCGGCGGCGAGCTGCAGCCCGCCCGCCTCGGCGGCGGCGCGGCACGCCTTGGCGACCCGCTGCGTGC
>DATDQC010000141.1:0-8300 GCA_035292455.1 Thermoplasmatota archaeon | reverse complement strand
GCACCGCGAGCGCGACAGCGAGGGCGAGGGCGGGGGCGTAGAGGAAGGCGAGCGGCATGCTGGGGTCGGCGCCGGGGTTGGCGATGCCCCAGTCGAAGCGCCACGCCGTGGCAAGGTCGCCGGGCGGGCCCCACGGCTGGTCGGCGAACTTCACCACGTAGAGGACCGCGAGGAGGAAGGCGCCCAGGCTGAGGCTCAAGGTCAGCGTCGTGGGGTCCACCCGGCCGGCCTTCATCACCAGGCGCCGGGTGACGAGGAAGGTGAGCGCCGCGAAGCCGGCGACCCAGAGCGGGTGGACGATGACGGCGACCTGGTCCCACACCTTGAGCCAGATGACGAGCCAGGCCAGCACGAGGATGGCATGCAGGAACCACAGCTTCTCCATGGCCCGCGCGAGCCCGGCACGCTCCGCGACCCACTTGAGGTAATGGCCGACCAGGAACGCCAGGATGCCGAAGGCGGCGAAGAGCAGGTAAATCGTGGGCGTGATGAAGAGGTACTGCAGCGGTGCCTGGAAGGTCCCCACGTCCTCGGCGACGTGGAAGATGGAGCCGGCGACCACCCAGGCGCTCGCCCCCAGGATGAGGCGGTTGTCCATGGGGGTCCGCAGCCGCCGCAGCATCTGCGCCGCCCCCACGATGCAGATGCCAAGCAGGAGGGCCCACGACAGGGTGTTGAAGACGTTGTAGCCGGACTGAGCCACGACGCCGCCCGCCGATTTGCACTCCGAGAAGCCCGGGCCGCCGTCGCCGACATCGGGTCCCGAAGCCGGCAGGCAGCGCTCGAGGTCGTCGTGGGCGTCCGCCTTGATGGGGCCCCAGTAGTACTGCCACACCACGTCGTCGTAGAGTGACGGCTCGACCTGCACGGCGACCGCGACGAGGAGGGGGATTCCGACGAGGAGGGCAGGGACGGCGTACCATGGCAGGCGTTCGAGGAGGCCCTTGCCGGCCGTTGGGGATGCGTCGCTCATGCCTTGTCGCGCGACTCGGGGGCTGCACTTCAACCTTGGGGCGCCGGACCGGCGCGGCAGCCTGAACTATGGCGCCGTTGTGGACCGCCTGTGGCGCGCCGCTTCGACCGCGTGGACGGCGCCATGGCCCTGCTCATCGTGGTCTGGGGAAGCGCCTTCGCGGGCATCCGGGCCCTTGGGGAGGTGCTCGACCCCTACGAGATGACCTGGTTCCGCTACGCCCCGTTCCCCCTCCTCTACGGCGCCTGGCTCGCCTGGCGCGGCCGGACCCGGCTGCGTACCGTCTCCGGAAACGACTGGGTCGCCATGGCCCTCCTGGGGGCGGTCGGCGTCCTGGGGTACCACTTCGCCCTCAACTGGGGGCTCCACGACAGCGCGCTGGCACCGGCGCAGAGCGCCGCCACCGGGGCCATCCTGGTCGCCACGACGCCGCTCTTCACCCTGCTCATCGCCCTCGTGAGCCGGCAGGAGCGGCTGCGGATGCTGGCCGTCGCCGGCAGCCTCGCGGCCTTCGCCGGCGTCGGCGTGGTCGCCTTCCTCGGCCAAGGGCCGGACGCCAAGCTGGCGCAGGCCCAGAAGGCTCTCGTCGTCCTCATCGCCCCGCTGTCGTGGGCGGTCTACACCGTGGGCACCAAGCCCTTGGTGGCCCGCTACGGCGGCATCTTCGTCACCGCCATCACCTTGGGGCTGGGCTCCCTCACCCTGGTCCCGCTCGGGCTCTCCTACGGTGTCGCCCCGCTCGGGGCCCTCGAGCCGGTGCACTGGTTCTGGCTGCTGTTTCTGGCCTTCCTCTCCACCGCGGCCGGCTACGCGGTGTGGAACTGGGCGCTGCAGCACCGCAGCGCCAGCGAGCTCACGTCCTGGGTCTACCTCAACCCGGTGGTGGCCGCGGCGGTCGGTTTCCTCTTCCTCGGCGAACGGCTCACACCGTGGTTCGTGGCGGGCGCCGCCCTCGTCCTTGGCGGCGTCGTCCTGGTGAACCGCGCCAGGCTCACCGGGGCGACCCGGCCTGCCGTTCCCGCCGCCGACCAAGAAGCCTAAACGGGGCGCCGGCTTGGCGCGTTCCGTGGCCGGCGTCACCCTCAAGGACATCGAGGCGGCCTGGAAGGTCGTCAACGGCCAGGTGCGCCACACCCCGGTGAAGCGCTCGAGCTCGCTCTCCGAGATGACGGGCGGCGACCTCTGGCTCAAGTTCGAGAACTTCCAGCGCACCGGCTCGTTCAAGGTCCGCGGCGCCCTCAACAAGATCCACAGCCTCACCCCCGACGAGCGCCGGCGCGGCGTGGTCGCCGCCTCGGCCGGCAACCACGCCCAGGGGGTCGCCTACGCGGCCGCCAAGGCGGCCGCCACCCGGGGCTACGGCGCCGAGGTGCACCTGGTGGGCCGGGACTACCAGGAGGCGTTCGAGCACGCCAAGGCGTTCTGTGCCAAGCAGAAGGCCATCTTCGTGCACGCCTACAACGACCCCGCCATCATGGCGGGCCAGGGCACACTGGGGATGGAGATCCACCAGGACCTCCCCGACCTCGACGTCGTCCTTGTTCCCATCGGCGGCGGCGGCCTCATCTCGGGTGTGGCAACCGCCCTCAAGGCACTCAACCCCAAGATCCGCGTCATCGGCGTGCAGGCCGAGGGGGCCTCCACCATCGCGCCGAGCCTCGAGAAGGGGAAGCCGGTCGCCCTCGCGGAGACGCAGACCATGGCGGACGGCATCGCGGTCCGCAGCGCCGACCCCGGCATGCTGCAGGGGCTGCGGCGCGTCGTGGACCAGGTGGTGACGGTGAGCGAGGCGGAGATCGCGGCTGCCATCCTGTTCCTCCTGGAGCGTGCCAAGACCGTCGCCGAGGGGGCGGGGGCGGTGAGCCTCGCCGCCGCGATGCACGGCAAGGTCAACCTCAAGGGCAAGAAGGCCTGCGTCGTGGTCTCCGGCGGCAACATCGACATGAACCTCGTCGGGCGCATCATCCAGCGCGGACTCGTCAAGGAGGGGCGCATCGCCGTCCTCGAGACCGTCATCTCCGACCGCCCGGGCTCCCTCGCTGCGTTCCTCGCCCTGCTTGCCGAGCACAAGGCGTCGGTCATCGACCTCCACCACGACCGCGACCGCACCGACATCGCCCTCAACCGCACCGGCCTCGAGGTCCACGTCGAGGTGCGCGGGCGCGACCACATCGAGGAGCTCCGGAAGGCGTTGCGGGCGGCCGGCTACGAAGCCAAGATTGGCGGCCCCTAGAGTCTAGCGGCCCAGCAGGGCGAGCAGGTCCCACACCGGCCGGATGCGGACGAAACGGCCGCGCGACGCCGAGGCGATGCCCACGACGGTCGCAGCAAGGCCCGCGGCCAGGGTGATGGCCGCGAGCGCGCCCACGACGGCAAGAAGAAGGCGTCCGCCGCCAGCACTTGCCACGATGCCGAGCGGGACCACAATGGCGTACACCAGCCCCACCAGGACGCCGCCCTGCCAGGCGTGGTAGCGCGCCAGCCGGGAGCCCGGTGCCGCAAGCCGGGGGATGAGCGCGAGCCCGGGGAGAGGCAGGTAGGCGACCCAGGCAACGGCTCGTCCGTCCACGCCCCCCGACCCCCGCCGCCGGCCAAAGCCCTGGCGGTGGCCTTATGCGGTTTCGTCCTCTCGCCGCCGCCATGGACCGGGCGGGGCTGGAATCCACCGCGAAGTCCCTCGTCGCGGACCGCAGGGGCATCCTGGCGGCCGACGAGTCGACCTCCACCATCACGAAGCGCTTTGAGGCGGTCGGCGCCGTCTCGACGGAGACCCACCGCCGCGACTACCGCCACCTTCTCTTCACCGCCCCGGGGATGGCCTCCGTGGTGAGCGGCGTCATCCTCTACGACGAGACGCTGCGGCAGAGCGCCCCCGACGGAACACCTCTCCCCTCCCTGCTTGCTCGCCAGGGCGTCCTCCCCGGCATCAAGGTGGACACCGGCGCCAAGGACCTCGTCGGCTTTCCGGGCGAGAAGGTCACCGAGGGGCTCGACGGCCTCCGGGAGCGTCTCGCCGAGTACGCCAAGCTCGGGGCGCGTTTCACGAAGTGGCGCGCCGTCATCGCCGTCGGACCCGGCATCCCGACCGACGCCTGCATCGAGGCCAACGCCGAGGCGCTCGCCCGCTACGCCGCCCTCGCCCAGGAGGCGGGGCTCGTCCCCATCGTGGAGCCCGAGGTTCTCATGGATGGCGACAACACCCTCGAGGTGTGCGAGGCGGCAAGCGGCCGCGCCCTCCAGGCGGTCTTCGCGCGGCTCGCCCTCCACCGCGTCCATCTCCCCGGCATCCTCCTCAAGCCCAACATGGTCATCGCCGGCAAGAAGTGCCCCAACCAGGCGCCGCCCCAGGAGGTCGCGGAGCGCACCGTGCGTCTCCTCAAGCGGCACGTCCCCGCCGCCGTCCCCGGCATCGCCTTCCTCTCCGGGGGCCAGACCCCGGAGCAGGCGACCGAGCACCTTCGCCTCATGAACCGGATGGGGCCGCATCCGTGGAGGCTCTCGTTCAGCTACGGCCGCGCCCTACAGGACCCTGCGCTCAAGGCGTGGGCCGGGAAGCCCGCCAACGCCAAGGCGGCGCAGGAGGCGTTCCTCCGCCTGGCGAGGGCCAACAGCGCCGCGTGCGAGGGCAAGACCCTGGCCGAGATCAAGGTGTGAACCTCTCCATGGCGTCCTCCTCGGGTTGGCAGAGCGGCTCCCCCGCCGCCAAGCGCATCGGGATCCTGTGCGGCGGCGGCCCCGCCCCCGGCCTCAACGGCGTCATCAACGCCGTCACCCTGGCGGCGCGCTCCCGCGGCTGGAGCGTCGTCGGCATCCCGAAGGGTTACTCCAAGCTCATCGCCGGCGACCTGGCGGCGTGCCGGGAGCTCACCGAGGCCGACGTCGCGGGCATCGAGACCCAAGGGGGCGCCATCCTCTACACCAGCCGCGCCAACCCGACCAAGAAGCCCGAAGAGATGGCCAAGGTGGTCGAGGCGGTCCGCAAGCTCGGCCTCTCCGCCCTCGTCACCCTGGGGGGCGACGACACCGCCACCGCCGCCATGAAGGTCGCCGCCGCCCTCGGCCCGGGCTTCCGCGTCGCCCACGTCCCCAAGACGGTGGACAACGACCTGCCGCTCCCCGGCGAGGCCCCCACCTTCGGCTTCGAGACCGCGAAGCAGTTGGGGTCGCTGCTGTGCCGGAACCTCCGGATGGACGCCAGGACGACCGGGCGCTGGTACCTCGTCACCGCGATGGGGCGCTCCGCGGGGCACCTCGCCCTCGGCATGTGTGTTGGCTCCGGCTCCGACCTCGCCCTCATCCCCGAGGAGTTCCCGGCCGGCCCGGTCCGGCTCGACGCCGTCGCCGACCGCGTGGAGGCCGCCATCGCCAAGCGCCGGTCGCAGGGCCAGGAGTGGGGCCTCGTCGTCCTCGCCGAGGGCATCCTCGACCGCCTCGACCTGGCCGAGCTCAAGGCCACGGTCGGCAACCTCGAGCTCGACGAGCACGGCAACCCCCGCATGAGCGAAGTGGACCTCGGCCGCGTCGTGCGCGACGCCCTGCTTCGCCGCTTCGCCAAGCGCGGCCCCGAGGTCGGCTTCATCACCAAGCTCATCGGCTACGAACTCCGGTGCGCCGACCCCTGCGCCTTCGACGTCCAGTACACCCGGACGCTCGGCGCCGGAGCGGTGGAGTTCCTCGCCTCGGGCCAGGGCAGCGCCCTCATCGCGCTCCAGGACGGCCGCATCACGCCGCTCCGCTTCGAGGAGCTCCAGGACCCCGCCACCGGCAAGGTGCG
Organism: Thermoplasmatota archaeon; assembly: GCA_035292455.1. GTDB lineage: Archaea > Thermoplasmatota > E2 > JACPAO01 > JAHFTW01 > DATDQC01. Next base: position 2,553 of record DATDQC010000141.1, on the reverse strand, counting down.
AATCCGGCGCGTCGACATCCAGGGCGCGGCGTGGAAGTCAAGCCTCGCCATGCAGGCCCGCTGACTCTGCGGGCGACCCGGCCACGGCAACGGTTATGGCCCGGACGCCGGCTCGCCGCTTCGGTCGCCATGTCCCCGTCCGCCCGAACCCTCCTGCCCGCCCTCCTCGCCATCGCCGCCCTGGCGGGGTGCCTGGGAGGGGGCGACGACGCATCTTCCGGCAACGGCGGAAACGGCGGCGGTCTCCTTCCCATCGAGACCGGTCTCTGCGTCCAAGGCACCGGCGGGCCGCCCGCCCCGCCCGGCGAGGAGGTGGTCGGCGTCCAGCCGGTGGACCTCATCTTCGGCGGCTCCCTCAGGCACGCCAACACCCGGGTCCTCCTGGTGCCCCCGGGACACGGCGATCTCGGGGAGCCCATGAACATGTCGCGCTCGGCGCTCTCCTACCTGGCGGCCACCCTGGAGGGCATCTTCTCGTGGGAGCCCGCCATCGACCACTTCATCGCGAACCACACCGAGTTCGCCTACCTCGACAACGTCACCGTCCAGGTCGAGGTGTTCGAGCAGGAGGTGCCGGAGACCGCGGGCTACGACATCATCATCGGCTACGCCGAGACGAGCGGGCCGGTCTTCCGCGGCATCGCCATCGACCCCGACGACGACGCGGTGGACCTCCAGGGCCAGCTCGACCAGGCCGGGCTCGGCGACGTGGCCCACCTCGGCAACCGCTACGTCCTGCTGTCGCTCTTCGCCTCGGCGCCCCGCAGCGGCCAGGGGCTCCCCGACTACCCCGAGACCCCGGAGGTGCGCGGCGTCACCATGCACGAGTTCGCCCACGTCTGGGGCCTTGGCCACTCCACCACCTGGACCTTCGGCTGCGGCTCCGACCTCATGAACAGCCCCTACGCCTACGTCTACGGCGACGGCGACCCGGCAGGCGACGGCGGCGAGCGCTCGCGGCCGCTCTGCATCAGCAGCCTCGACCTCTACGGCCTCGCCTACCTCTACCGCTGGATGCCCAACGGAACCTGGGAGGGCTCGGCGGGCAACGCCTCGCTGCCCCCCACGATGGTGTACGAGGAGTACTGCGTCCACGAGGAGGCCGCGGCCCGCGCCGAGGCGTATCTTGCGGAGCGTGGGCTCGAAGTCCCGCCGACCGTTTCGCGCCTCACCGACCTCGCCTAACGGCTGCCCTTGCGGGGGGCGCCGCCCTCGACGGCCTGCCGGAGGTCGCTCCAGAGGTCCTCGACATCCTCGACGCCGACCGAGAGGCGGATGAGGCCGTCCTCCAGCCCCGTTTTTCGGCGCATCTCGGGCGGGACGGAGGCGTGGGTCATGAGGGCGGGGATCTGGATCAGGGACTCCACCGCCCCCAGGCTCTCCGCAAGCTGGAAGATCCGAGTCGAAGTGACGCATCGCCTTGCCGCGGTGAGGTCCTTGAGGGTGAAGGCGAGCATGCCGCCGCCGCTCTGCGCCTGCTTGGCGTGCAGTTTGTGGCCGTCGTGGCTCGCGAGGCCGGGGTAGAACACCGAGCCTACCGCCTTGTGCTTGGCGAGCCTCTCGGCGAGCGCCTGGGCGCTCGTGGACTGCCGCTCTGCCCGCAGGTGGAGGGTCTTGAGGCCGCGGAGCAGGAGGTAGCTGTCGAACGGGGGGCAGACGGCGCCTACGGCGAGCTGCAGGAACTTGACTTTCTCCCCGAGAGCCTTCTCCTTGCACACCACGAGGCCGGCGAGGACGTCGCTGTGGCCGCCGATGTACTTGGTGGCGGAGTGGAAGGCGGCGTCCGCCCCGAGGCGGAGCGGGTTCTGCAGGGCCGGCGACATGAAGGTGTTGTCAACCACCAGCATCGCCTTGCCGTCGTGGGCGACCTCGGCGTTGGCCTTGATGTCGGAGATCCGCAGCAACGGGTTGGTGGGGGTCTCGAGAAGGACCATCTTGGTCTTCTTGGTCATCGCCGCCGCCGTGTTCGCGGGGTCGCGGGTGTCCACGAAGGTGGTCTTGATGCCGTGCTTGGCGATGACGCGGTTGAGGAGCCGGATGGAGCCGCCGTAGGCGTCCTCGGCCGCCACGATGTGGTCTCCGGACTCCAGCGTGTTGACCAGGGCGTCCAGGGCCGAGAGCCCCGACGCGAAGGCGTGCCCGGTGGCGCCGTGCTCGAGGTCCGCGATGGCCGACTCGAGCGCCTCCCGGGTCGGGTTCCCAGCGCGCGAGTAGTCGTAGGTCAATGGCTTCGCGGGCTCGGGCTGGCGGAAGGTCGTCGAGAGCTGGATGGCGGGGTTCACCGCCCCGTGCACGGGGTCGTCGGGGATGCCGGCGTGGACGCAGCGCGTCCCCACTCCGTCTTTCTCGGCGAGGTGGACCATCAGCGCTTCCCCCCTTTCGCCCTCTTGAGGTACGCCGGAGCCTTGGTGAGCCCGTTCTTCTCCATCCACTCGACGTTGAACTTCGAGAGGTAGCGCTCCCCGGTGTCCGGGAGGAGCGTCACGACCAGGGAGCTCTTGGGGAGCTTGGCCGCCACCTCGACCGCGGCGTGCACCGCGGCGCCGCCCGACG
>DATDQC010000140.1:0-5244 GCA_035292455.1 Thermoplasmatota archaeon | reverse complement strand
CTTCTTGTGCGAGACGTCGATGGTGACACCGCGCTCGCGCTCCTCCTTGAGGTTGTCCATGACCCAGGCGAGGAAGAACGAGCCCTTGCCCTTCTCGGCGGACTCCTTCTTGAAGCGCTCGATCTCATGGGCCGGGAACTGGCCGGTGTCCAGCATCAGGCGGCCGACCAGCGTGCTCTTGCCGTGGTCGACGTGCCCGATGACGACGAGGTTCATGTGGGGCTTGTTGGATGCCATGGGGAATCACCGTGTGCGTCCCCCGTCGGCGCCGCCTGCGACCACGGTGTAGCCGTGGCCAGGGGGGCCGGCGTCTACACCGCGGAAGCCTGTTCGGCTCCGAGGGACCGCCGGTTCTGCCGGCGGGTTTGGACGGATTCGGCGACACGCCACCCCTATATGACGATGACGGGCCACGCCCTGCCAAGCGTTTTCGACCCCCTCCATCCCTGGCGGGCCGTGCGCGTCGCTTCCACCTTGTTTTTCCTTCTGCTGGTCGCCGGTTGTCTGGGTCCGGCGACCCGGTCGAGGTGCTGCGCTCCATTACGTCTTCCCTGAGGACGCCACGTGGTCTGGACCGGGCCACGGCCCGACCCAACAGCTGTAAGTAGGAGAGCGCCCCATCGCCCGGCGACGGAACCCCCCAAGGGGCCGTCCGAGTTGAACAACATGGGATTTGATGACAGGGGCTCCGGCCCCCGTGGCGGAGGCGGCTTCGGCCGCGGCCCGCCGCGCGAGATGCACGACGCCGTGTGCGCCGACTGCGGCAAGGCGACCCAGGTGCCCTTCAAGCCAACCGAAGGGCGGCCGGTCTACTGCCGCGACTGCTACCCGAAGCACGCCAAGCCGCGCAACCCGCGCTTCTAGGCCGCCATTCGCCTCCTCCCCCTTCTCCCAACCCTTTTTATCCGTCCTTCCGTGCCGGCGCTGTAAGCGAACCCAGGAAGCGGGCCGCCCTCGAAGGGGGCCCCGAAGCCTCCCCCCACGCGGCAACCTGTCGCCGCGGGACCGGGCGGCCTTGCTTCTAGGTTCACCCTCTCGGTGGACACATGCAGCCCAACATGGCCTACGACCGCGCCATCACGGTGTTCTCGCCGGACGGCCGCCTGTTCCAGGTCGAGTACGCCCGCGAGGCCGTGAAGCGCGGCACCACCGCCGTCGGCGTGCGCGCCAAGGCCGGCGTCGTCCTCCTGGTGGACAAACGCGTCAGTTCCAAGCTCGTGGTGCCCGGCTCCATCGAGAAGATCTTCGCCATCGACGCCCACGTCGGCTGCGCCACCTCCGGCCTGGTCGCCGACGCGCGCGCCCTGGTGGACCGCGCCCGGGTCGAGGCGCAGATGAACCGCGTCTCCTACGACGAGGCCATCCCGGTGGAGGTCCTCGCCAAGCGCATCTGCGACTACAAGCAGTCCTACACCCAGTACGGCGGCGGCCGCCCCTTCGGCACCGCCCTCCTGGTCGCCGGCGTGGACGAGTCGGGCCCCCGCCTCTTCGAGACCGACCCCTCGGGCGCCCTCATCGAGTACAAGGCCTCCGCCGTGGGCTCCGGCCGCCCGCAGGCCATGGAGGTGCTGGAGTCCCACTACAAGGAGGGGCTCGACACCGACGCCGCCATCCACCTCGGCCTCAAGGCGCTCCACGCCGGCACCGAGGGCAAGCCCAACGCCGACGCCCTCGAGATCGCCGTGGTCGAGTCCATGTCCGCCGGCAAGAGCGCGTTCCGCCGCCTCACCTCCGAGGACGTGCGCGCCCACCTCAAGGGCTTCGCCGGCCGGAAGGAGGAGTAGGTGCCCGTCAGCCTCGACAAGGCCGTGGTCGCCCGCCTCAACCGGCTCGCCCACCACTTCGAGGTCCTGGTGGACCCCGACGCCGCCGCGGCCCTCACCGAGCGCATCCGCAAGGGCGACAAGATCGAGCCGCGGGCGGTCCTCGACCTCCTCGCCGTGGACCAGGTCTTCACGCACTGGTCCGACGGCAAGAAGGCGAGCCGCGAGGACCTCCTCAAGGCCTTCGAGACCGACGAACTCTCCCGCATCGCGCTCCGCATCCTCACCGAGGGGGAGATCCAGCTCACCGCCGAGCAGCGCAAGAAGATGGCCGACGCCAAGCTCCGGCGCGTCCTCGAGACCATCCTCCGGAACGCCTGGAACCCGCAGACCAAGACGCCCCACCCGCGCGACCGCATCGAGCGCGCCCTCGAGGAGGCCAAGTTCCGCATCGACCCTTTGAAGGGCGTCGAGGAGCAGGTCCAGGAGGCCATGAAGCGCCTCCGCCCCCTCATGCCCATCGCCTTCGAGAACGTCAAGGTCGCCATCCGCGTCCCCGCCGAGCACACTGGCCACGCCTACGGCGCCATCCGCGCCATGGGCGAACTGCAGAAGGAGGAGTGGCAGAAGGACGGCGCCCTCGTCGTCGTCCTCCAGATCCCCGCCGGCACGCAGACCGAGGTCTACGACCGCCTCAACAGCATGACGCACGGCAAGGTGGAGACCCGCCTGCTGCACTGAACCGTCCCCCTCAACGACCCCTCATCCCCCCACATTCCCGAGACACGACCCCCATGGACAAGCGAAACAACGAACGGAACCTCGTCCTGCCCGGAGACGCCGTCGGCGACCGCCGCAGCGTTGCCGGCCCAGGCACCAAGCGCGTCGGCGACCTCGTCGTCGCCGTCACCGCCGGCATCCTCCAGGAGCAGGGCGAGAAGGTCGCCGTGCTGCCGATGAGCGGCCGCTACGACCCCAAGGCCGGCGACCTCGTCGTCGGCATCGTCAACGAGGCCAACCCCGGCAACTGGATCCTCGACATCCGCGCCCCCTGGCTCGCCCCGCTCCATGTGAGCGAGGCGCCCTGGCGCGTCGACTTTGGGGAGACCACGAGCTACCTCAAGGCCGGCGACGCCGTCCTGTGCAAGGTCCTGTTCGTGGACGAGCAGAAGAAGGTCCAGGTCACCCTCAAGGACCGCAACCTCGCCAAGCTCGAGGGCGGCGAGATCCTCGAGATCTCCCCCGTCAAGGTCGCCCGCATCATCGGCAAGAACGGCTCCATGCTCAACCTCCTCAAGGAGTACGTCGAGTGCTGGATGCAGGTCGGCCAGAACGGCCGCATCTGGGTGAGCGGCGAGCCCCGCGAGGTCCTCCTCGCCAAGGAAGCCATCCACCTCATCGAACAAGGGGCCAACCAGCCAGGCCTCACGGAGCGCGTCAAGGCGTTCCTGGAATCGAAGCGCCCCGGCGGCATCGACGCCGGGCTCGTCGTGGAGCGCCGCGGGCGCCCCGACGGCGGCGAAGCGAAGGCGGAACCATCCTCGGAGACCTGAACACCATGGGAGTCCCCAACCCGAACGTCGAACTCGTGAACGCCAAGGGCATCCGCCTGGACGGCCGCAAGGCCGACCAGATCCGCCCCATCCGCATCGAAGCCGGTGTCCTCCACCGCGCCGACGGCTCCGCCTACCTCGAATGGGGGGGCAACAAGGTGATGTGCGGCGTCTACGGCCCGCGCGAGCTGAACCCCAAGCGCTTCCAGGAGTCGGACAAGGCGGTCGTGCAGGCACGCTACTCGATGGCGGCCTTCTCGACCTCCGACCGCAAGCGCCCCGGCCCCGACCGCCGCAGCCAGGAGATCAGCAAGGTCATCTCGGACGCCTTCGAGAACGTCATCCTCACCGAGCGCTACCCGCGCGGCGCCATCGACATCCACATGGAGATCCTCGAGGCCGCGGCGGGCACCCGCTGCGCCGCCGTCACCTGCGCCGCGGTGGCGCTCGCCGACGCCGGCATCCCCATGAAGGGGCTGGTGTCGGCGGTGGCGGCCGGCAAGGCCAACGGCCACATCATCCTGGACCTCGAGCAGCAGGAGGACAACTTCGGCAACGCCGACCTCCCGGTGGGCATCAACCACACCACGGGCGAGATCGTCCTCCTCCAGATGGACGGCCACCTCTCCCCCGCGGAATTCGAGAAGGCGCTCGACATGGCCGTGAAGGGCAACGAGCAGGTGTACCAGGCGCAGCGCGAGGCGCTGCTGCGGCGCTTCAACGCCCGTCTCGACCAGGAGGAGGGGACCTAGATGGAATCCAACCCGCTCTCCCTCATCAAGAAGGACTTCGTGCGCACCCTGGTCGGCAAGGGGCAACGCGAGGACGGCCGCGACCTCCTCGAGTTCCGGCCGCTCGACCTCCAGGTCGGCTACATTGGCCGCGCCCAGGGCTCCGCCCGCGTCAAGCTCGGCAAGACCCAGGTCGTCGCCGGGGTCAAGATCCAGCTCGAGAACCCCTACCCCGACACCCCGAACCGCGGGAACTTCATGACCTCGGCGGAACTCAGCCCCATCGCCAGCCCCTACTTCGAGCCGGGGCCGCCCCGCATCGAGGGCATCGAGCTCGCCCGCGTCACCGACCGCTCGCTCAGGGAGTCGGGCGTCATCGACTTCGAGGCGCTCGCCGTCGAGCCGGGAAAGAGCGTGTGGGCGGTCTTCGTGGACCTCCAGATCCTCGACTTCGACGGCAACCTGTTCGATGCCTGCAGCATCGCCGGCCTCGCCGCGCTGCTGTCGGCCAAGCTGCCGTGGAAGTGCCCCAAGACCGGCACCGTCGTCTACAAGGACGAGAAGGACCGGCCGCTGCCCATCCATGCCGAGAACGCGACCTTCTCGACCACGTTCGTGAAGATCGACGGCAAGGTGCTCGCCGACCCCGCGCTCCACGAGGAGCTGATCTGCGACACCCGGCTCACCTTCGGCTGCGACACCGCCGGCAACGTGCGGGCGATGCAGAAGGGGGGCTACGGCTCCTTCACCGTGGACGAGGTCAAGGCGATCCGCAAGAGCAGCCACGAGCTTGGGCGCGCCATCCACGCCAAGGTCGAGAAGGCCATCAAGACCGGCCACTACCGCGACGCCTGAACCGACCTCCGACGAAACCGCAGATTACGCAGATTGCGCAGATGACGACGGGCCTGTAGCGGGGCTTTGCACCAAAGTCGGCGGCCGTTGCACCGCCCCCGGCCTAAGCCACAGATTACGCAGATTGCACAGATTCGACGGGGTGGGGAATCTGTGAAATCTGCGTCATCTGTGGATTCGTCGGTCCGCCGTCAGTCGGGCCGTCGGGCGCCGAAGCGGTGCCGCCGCTTGGCCACGAAGCGGTAGCCGGCGTCCCGCAGCGGCCGCGGCACCAGCCAGAGCGCCGCGGCGGCGCGGTGGGGCCACCGCAGGCGCCGCGCCACCTCGACCACGGCGCGCGAG
>DATDQC010000139.1:0-6270 GCA_035292455.1 Thermoplasmatota archaeon | reverse complement strand
GCCACGACCACGGAGATGAGGTCGGCGTGGGCGAGCTGGCGGATGTGGTAGAGTGCGCTGTCGGGGCTCATGTCGGACGCGCGCGCCACCTGGGAGGGCCGGGAGCCCGGGTTCTGGATGACGAACTGGAGGGCGCGGCGCGCCGGCTCCGACTTGAGGACGTTGACGACGCCCCGGAGGTCGTGGGCCGCCGCAGGGTCGGCGAAGTAGCAGGCGTAGCCTCCCGCCGACTGCTTGGTGATGACGCGCGCCTTCTCCAGGGCGCGAAGGTGGTGCTCGGCCTGGCCGCGGCCGAGCCCGAGTTCCTGCACGAGGCCGTTGAAGTGGATGCCTGGGTTCTCCTCCACCACCTGGAGGAGGCGGGCGCGCGTCGGGTTCTCGAGGAGCGCTTCCCGCGTGTAGGTGAGGAGCGGCAGGGGCACCAGCCAGCGCAGCCAACTCGGGCGCAGCCACCACAGCAGACCGATGCCGGCGCCGACCGCAGCGACCGCGACCACGGCCGATGCGGCCGGTGGCGAGGGAATCCGCAGTGCTTCGTCACCCAGGGGCGCTTCGGCGTCGGCGCGCTTTTGGTCCGCTGCCGCCGCCTGCTCCTGGAGAGGCGTGGAGCGCTCCTGTTCGATGGTGGTCGGCCCGTCAGGCGACTGCGCTACGGGTGCCACGGCCGCTTCCTGCCCGGACGGCGCGGCCTCTTCCGACGGGGCAATCAGGGTCTCCTCGCCGGTCGTTGCCACGGTGGGTTCGACGGGCTGGAGAAGAGAGTCGATGGCGGCAAAGAAGATGGCCGGGTCAATCTCAAGGAAGTCGAGCCGGAGCACCGAGGACAAGTCGAGGGTCACGACGTCGTCCGCGGCGGGCACTGCGAACTCGGCCTCCACCGGCAACTCGTCCGCCGGGGTCGGAGTCGTATCCTCCGAGGCCACCATCTCTTCCGCGGCGGCGGGGAGGGCCAAGGCAAGCAAGGCGGCGAGGACCAGGATTCGCTTCATCGTCCGGTGACTCCAACGGCTCGCAGGCCCACCCCGGGCCCCGTAGCCATGCGTAGAACCCCCTCCATGCTTATGAAGCATATGGGACACCTCTGCGGCGCCCCCAGGACTACGCGGCCGTGCCGCCGCGCGCCTCGAGGGCCTTGGCCCGCAGGTGCTTGCGGTGGCACTTGCGGCAGCGCAGGGCGCCCACGGCGTTGGTGGCGTTGCAGTGCAGGCAGATCTTCTTCTTGAGTCGGCGCGAAATCGCTTCCTGGAACGCCATGCGGTCACCGGTACGTGGAGTCGGCCACAGGGAGGGGGTATTTCAGGGTGATGGGGACGCCTTCAAGCGGGAGCCTGCAACGCGCTTTGCGCCTGGGCCGTGGGGAAGGCCTTCCAAGCGCGCGCCTCGCGGTGCAGCCGGATGAGTTCGCTGTCGGCGAGCCGCCGCAGGTGGTAGTGCAGCACGCCGGCGGCGATCCCGGCTTTCGAGAGGTCGGAGAGCGAGATGCCGGGGCGTTCCACCACCAGCGCCAGCAGTTGGCGTGCCCGTGCCGCCTTGAGGGCCCGCGTCGGGGTGGCCAGGCGCTGGGCCGACGATGCGTCGGAGAAGTAGCAGTTGTAGCCGGCGACGCGCATCTTGACCAGGAGCCCGGCATCTTCGAGTCGCTGGAGATGCCGCTCCGCCTGGCCGCCGCCAAGCGCCATCCGCCGCATGATTTCGCTGAAATGGATTCCGGGCTCGTGCTCAATCAGGGTCCGCATCCGCGCACGCGTGGGGTTGTCCAGCACGCGGTCCTTGCGGATGCGGGTGAAGAGAGGAGCCAGGTAGCACGCCAGACGCCACGCCGCAGCCGCAGCGGCGATGACCAGGATTCCGGGCAAGGTCGGGGTTTCCAGATGGGGGGTCGATGGGGTGCGGGGGGACTTGTGGGGCTCGGGTGGTCGTGCAACGGAAACGTCGTCGTTTTCGAGGGACTGTGAAACGCTAGCCGTCGGGGATGCGGAAGCCGATGCCGTAGGTTCAGTCTCTGGAAGAGTCTCAGCGATTGTTTGGCCGGAGGGGACCGCATTCGTGGCGCTGGAACCGTGCGTGGCGGTCTCATCGTGGCGGTTCCCGTCATCGTCAGGTTCCGGCTCATGGATTAGAACCAAAGGTTTTGGAAGCTCAACGGGGCAATTGCCAGGACGCGGCGAATCGGCGGACCGAACGGCGATGGATTGCAGGTGGTTCCATGCCGAACATGGGTCTGTCACGGCAATCGAATCCTCAGGATCCTCCCCCCACCATCCCTGCGACGAGGAGGGGTCTGTGGTCTGCACGGGCTCGGCGACGCCGACCTCGGGGCCCGTGACGTTCTCCACCCCCCCAGGATCGCCTTCCTTGACGGGTGGATGCTGAGGTTCCGCGGCGGGTACGGAAGGCAAGGACCCGAGTGGGCTCAACGGGTCGCCTACCTCCAGTGGGCCGGGCAAGGAATCGCCTTGGGCAGCCGCCCCACCGGCGACCGGCCCCAGGACAAAGAACGCCATCAGGACAATCGGGCGCAGCAACCTCACCAACCAACCTGGGCTTGCCTCCACCGGCAGACCCGCATGGAGAGCCCCTCCCGCGTATTTAGTCGGCAGGGGAGGGTCTTGGAGTCCAGTATGAAAGGATGGGGGTGGAGCTTCAAACGCCTCCCTTCGTCCCTAAGAAGACCATGGAGTTCGGTCCGCTCATGGTTGGTGGTTGCACCTCGACGCCAGCAAAGGAACGCCTGCAAGGTACCTCGGTCGGATGTCGAGGCCGCGGCGCGGCGGATCCTGCCCTCTCCAGCAGCAGCCGGCGGGTCCAGTCTCTGCTCGTCGCAATCTTTCTGGCGGTCGGCATCGTTTCCGTTTCGCCCAAGACGCAGGCCGAGCCGGACCCGAATCTGGGACGGGACTGGGTCGACAAGTGCCCCTTCGACAGGGAAGAGCTGTGGGGGGAAGCGTACATCTGCGTGGCCTTCTCCACGTACGGAAAGCAGGACCCGAACGAGAAGTGCATCTACCCCGATCCCGACGGCCTCTACCCGGGTTGGACCCCGGACCCCAATCTTGGGTCGCTTCCCGACCCGGCAGGGGAATATGCGGAGCGACTGGACCGCACCTTGGATTATCTGCCCGATCCGAACCCTCGAAATGTCCCCGACCCTTACGATTCATTGAGCGGGGAGGTCTGCAAAATCTCTGGCCCCTACTGCGGCTACGAACCGTATACCGAGTCGGGAGGCCATGGCCTTCGGGAGCGTCGGCCGCTTTCGTACTGCCTGGAGAACGGGGGCATCGGCATCCCCGCCGTCCCCACACCCAACCCCGACCCCACCCCCTGCCAGACCGCCTACTTCCACGGCCCCGGCCTGGGACTTTGCGAAAGCACGGGTTTCGTCTGCTACGAACCAGAGCACTCCCTCCAGGCCGATGGTGAGTGCGACGACGGGGAAGCTCCAGCGGATGGCCAGATCATCTACCTGGACTACGACCACAACAACCGCTTCGACGACGGCGAGCAGTACACCTACACCGATGCGCAGGGACGGTATTCCATCGCGCCTACCCGGTTGGCGTCGCTGGTGGAACCGTATGAGGTGCGGATCTGGCCATCACTTGAATATCGCAACCCGACGCCAGCCTATCCGGACGGGCGTTCCATGTTCTACACCCAGACCGGGCCGCAGGAGCCGGAGGAGATGGAGTGGCGGGTGGACGGCTTGATGAAACCGTTCCCGCGGACGCAGCACTTCGCCGTTGCATCGTTTGGCGACGGCAACCAGGTCACGGGCCACGTCTGCGAGGAGGTGCCCTGGCAGGCCCCTTCGGCGGGCTGCGACCTGAACGGCCCGCTGGACCTTGTGTACATCATCGACACGTCAGGGAGTTCGATGTACCCATTCGAAGGAGTCCCTATCGGCGACGTCAACGGCGACGGCGCGTCGAACACAGTGCTGGACTCCGAGCTTCAAGGCATCCTGCACGTCAATGCCCGGCTCGCGACGGACCATCCTGGTTCCACGCTAGCCCTCATCCTGTTCGATCACCCCGGGTCGTCGGCCCTGATGAAGTACCAAGGGGGCGTCGGAGCGGCCGCCGAGAGTTCCATCAAGTCCTCACGATTCAAGAGCGGCGGCGGCGACCTCGCGGGCGCCTTCTCGATGGCGTACGGCTACGCCCAGTCCGACCCTTCCGCCCATGGCCAACGTGATGGTGGAGGTCCGCGTCCGGTTGTGGAGCGACGAGATGGCCCGCGAGGGCATGAGCGGCTGGGACGGCCGCGAATTCCTCTGGGGGGCAACCACGAACGCGTACGGGGAGTACGTCCTCTCCGACGAGGCGGATGTCTTCCCCCGTGGCTTCCCGGAGGGCGACTACAAGCTGATCCAGCAGGTGCCGGACGGGCACGAGCAGGTCTATCCTTCCAACAACGGCTGGCATCGCGAGAACATCACGCGTTACAACGCCCACTACGGGGACTACGACTTCGTGGACCGGCACCTCGACCGCGACCACGATGGGATCTACGACGACGTGGACAACTGTCCCGACACGCCGAACTTGGACCAGTTGGACAGCGACGGGGACGGAACGGGGGATGTCTGCGAAAACGGCAACGACCCAGGTAGCTGCATCCTTGAGCTGGTCCCGAACTCCGCCCTGCCGGTCATCATCAACCCTGTCATGGTGACCGATTGCCCCGAAAACCCGTTGGATGGCGTAACGCTACCCGCCGGGGTCGCAACCGGCACCGGTGGCGTCGGAACCACGTCCCCGCCCATTGGAAGCGAGGTTCCCGCCGCCGTACCCACGGACATGGGCCTGACTGGAGCAGGGACTCCTGAAGTGCCCGTCAGTCTTGTTTGACGGGATGGACAAGGCCGCGATGCTTTCCGCGAAGCCTCGCCTTAAGTAGCGACATCCTCCTGGCCGATTCGTGACCGTCGACGCCAAGATTGACGACCTCCGGCGCCGCAAGCAGAAGGCCCTGGAGGGCGGCGGCGCGGCCCGCATCGAGAAGCAGCACCAGGCCGGGAAGTACACCGCCCGCGAGCGCGTGGACCTCCTCCTCGACCCTGGCTCGTTCGTCGAACTTGACGCCTTCCGCGAGCACGAGGCGCACGACTTCGGCATGGAGAGGCAGCGCGTCCCCGGCGACGGTGTCGTGACCGGCTGGGGCACGGTGGAGGGCCGGCTGGTCTACCTCTTCGCGCAGGACTTCACGGTCTTTGGCGGCTCGCTGGGGCGGGTGCACGCCGAGAAGATCTGCAAGGTCATGGACCTCGCGGTCCAAAACGGCGCCCCCATCGTCGGCCTCAACGACTCGGGCGGGGCGCGCATCCAGGAGGGGGTGATGGCGCTTGGCGGCTACGCCGAGATCTTCTACCGGAACGCGCGCGCCTCCGGCGTGGTGCCCCAGATCAGCGCCATCCTCGGCCCGTGTGCGGGCGGCGCGGTCTACAGCCCCGCCATCACCGACTTCGTGATGATGGTCGAGGGCACCAGCCACATGTTCATCACCGGCCCCGAGGTCATCAAGACCGTCACGGGGGAGGCGGTCTCCTTCGACGACCTCGGGGGGGCGCACGCCCACGCCGGGACGTCGGGGGTCGCCCACTTCGCCTTCGAGGACGAGGAGGCGTGCCTCCGGGGCGTGCGGGAACTCCTTGGGTTCCTCCCCTCCAACAACCTCGCCGAGCCCCCGGTCGTGGCGCCCACCGACCGCCCCGACCGCATGGAGGAGCGCCTCGCCACCCTGGTGCCGGACCTCCCCGACAAGCCGTACGACATCAAGGAGGTGGTGCGGGCGGTGGTGGACGACGGCCGCTTCCTCGAGGTGCACGCCGAGTTCGCCCGCAACATCGTGGTCGGCTTCGCGCGCCTCAACGGCCGCACTGTGGGCGTGGTGGGCAACCAGCCGGCGGTCCTCGCCGGGGTCCTCGACATCGACGCCTCGGTGAAGGCGGCCCGCTTCGTCCGCTTCTGCGACGCCTTCGGCATCCCGCTCGTCACCTTCGTGGACGTCCCCGGGTTCCTGCCCGGCACCAAGCAGGAGCACGCCGGGATCATCCGCCACGGCGCCAAGCTCCTCTGCGCCTACGCGGAGGCGACGGTCCCCAAGCTCACGGTCATCACCCGGAAGGCGTACGGCGGCGCCTACGACGTCATGTGCTCGAAGCACGTGCGCGCCGACTACAACGTGGCGTGGCCGATGGCGGAGATCGCGGTCATGGGCCCCGACGGGGCGGTCAACATCGTGTTCCGTGCCGAACTAAAGGACCTC
>DATDQC010000138.1:0-3058 GCA_035292455.1 Thermoplasmatota archaeon | reverse complement strand
TGCGGCCGTGGAGCTTCACGAGGCGCGGCCAGGCGTCGCCGGTGAGGTGGAGGTAGGGGTACTGCTTGTCGTCGGTGAGGCGGACGTTGTAGCGCGGCCGGTGGCGCTTGATGAGGGTCTGCTCCAAGACGAGCGCCTCCTTCTCGTTCTGGACCGCGAGGAAGTCGAGGTCGGCCGCCTCCGCCATGAGCCGCGCCGTCTTCGTGGAGCCGGTGTCCTGGAGGTACTGGCCGGCGCGCGCCCGGAGGTCCACCGCCTTGCCGACGTAGAGGACGGTGCCGGCGCCGTCCTTCCAGAGGTAGACGCCCGGCGAGCGGGGCAGGGCGGCCACCTTGGCCCGGAGCTCGTCGCGCGCCACGCGGCGCTTGAGGCGCCCGGACCGAAAACGGTTTTGGAGGGAGCCGCCCATCTCTTGGCATGGACGGAGCCTTCCAGGTCCTTCGGTTCAGCAACGAGCGCGTCGAGGCCGCGGACGCGTGGAAACCCGCCTTGGTGGCCATCCTCATCGCCACCCTCTTCATCTACTTCGCCGCCCGGCTCGTCCTCAACCGCTCGAGCCTCCTTGCCGCCCTGGCGAGCGCCGTCGTCTCGACGCTGCTTGCCAGCCTCCTGTTGATTTACGTGGGGGGCATCCTGGGGCTGGTCCTCGCCATCGTGGTGTGGGGGCTGTTCACGGCCATCTTCTTCGGCACCGGCTGGGCGAGGGGGGCCATCATCGGCCTGGTGGCGTGGGTGCTCTGGGTCCTGACCCTGCTGGCCCTGGACGCGCTCGCGAAGTAGCCATCGGCTACGGCTTGAGGAGCTCGTCCACCTTCTTCTGGGTCTTGCGGGCGCGGCCGAGGTCGAACTGCAGCTCGATGCAGAGGTGCTCGATGCCGTGCTTCTTCTCGACGTGCTTCAAAAGCCTCTCCAGGCTCTTGAGGTCCCCGCCGGAGCCGTCGCCCTGGGTGAAGATGTGCTCGTGGAAGTCGAGCCCCAGCACATCGTCGCCTTCCAGGGTCACCTGGGCGTGGGCGCAGAAGTCGTCCTGCATCCGGCGCGTGAGCTCGCGCATCTCCTCCTCCTTGACAGGCTCGGACGTCGTGATCTCGATGAAGTAGCCGATGCCGTCGATGAAGGGGTTGGAGCGGACGATGCGAAGAATCTCGTCCACCGTTGCGACCATGGCACCCCTTCCACCCCAACCGGCCGGATAAACCTTGAGGAACAGGGGGTGGCACCCCTGCGCACAAGCCCTAAATGCTGGGTCGCGGGGTGCCCGGACATGGCCCGCATCGCCCCGCTCCTCACGGCACTCGCCACCCTCGCCCTCGCGCTCTCCGGCTGCTCCGGCGGAGACGATGACTCCGACCCGTTGCCCACCGACATGCCGATGAACATGGACCTGCAGACCCACTTCGAGTTCGGCCCCAGCGTCGGCTGCCTCGGCACCGAACTCGCCACGGGCGGCTTGAACTGCGTGAGCTTCACCCAGGGTCCCGCCATGATGCCGGTGGACGGCTTCTGGCTCGAGCTCGACGCCAACTACGCCGGGCTCGACTTCACCAGCACGGTCGGCAACGAGCTTGGCGACTCCGACTGCTGGTTCGTGGGCGACGACGCCACCACCATCCTCGCCGACGCCCACAACGGCGCCGCGGTCTGCTCCGGCACCGTCCCCGACGAGGCGGCCTGGCTCTTCATCTACTCCTACGCGGCCCCCTCGACTGCCATCACGGTGGACTTCACCCTCCCCGACATGATGTCCGGCGCCTGAAAACGATAAATAGCCCCCAGCCCAAGCCGGTTGCCATGCGCCTCCCCAAGGCCCTGCTTGCCGCCTGCCTCCTCGCCACCGTCGCCCTCGCCGGGTGCTCAGGCGGAGGGGGCAAGGGCGGCGACGACACCGACACCTCCACGCCCACGACCGGCGGGCCGACGACCTCAGGCGGGCCGACCACGAGCGGCGGGCCGACCACGAGCGGGCCTCCGGTGATCCATGAAGCGAGCCTCGCAGCCGACGTGACAAGCGGCGATGTGCCCCTTGCGGTGACGTTCACGTTGGACGCCGAGGGCGCGCTTGGGGATGCGACCTGGGAACTGCAGTTTGGCGACCAGCCCGGCACCGAGGGGGGTTCGGAGTTCCCGGCCACGGTGGACCACGTCTACGACGTCGCCGGCGACTTCACCGCCGTCCTGACGGTGAGTTACGCAGATGGCGAGGAAGCGACCGACACGGTTGAACTCAACGTCCAGGACGTGGCCGGACCCACCGGGCCGCAGGACATTCGCTTCAATTTCGCTGGAACGCTGCCGTTCTTTTTCCCTTCGTCGGGGGAGGCCGAAGGCACGGATGCCGAGGCGGCCAGCTACTGCGGAAGCCTGCTCTTCGCCCGAGACAACGGGTTGAATGAGACCTACGCCGTGGTGTTCACCTTCAACGTCCAGGCCGGGTTTCCCGACATCCACATTGAAGGCGGCGGAGAAGAAGCCGTCCCCGAGCGCTTGCCCGACTGGGCCGTGGCGATTGCCCTTCCAGATGGGTCGTGCGTGTTTGGAGACGACAACGTTGTCCCTGAGGTTGCGGACGTGTCGGGCGCGGCGCCCGGCGAGTATGTCGCAGGCATCATCCACTGGGCCGGCACACCCGTGGACGAGTACATGGGCTTCATCACCGTGGACTACCCGTAAGAGAAGCCGCTGGCGTGAATCGAACACGCGACCTGCTCCTTACCAAGGAGCCGCTATACCACTAAGCCACAGCGGCGCTGGCCGGGCCACAGAGGGGCCCTATATGAGTCAAACGGGATGGCCGCCCCTTCGGCAACTTGACGAAGCGCGGCCCCGTCCCCGCATCCACCCGCCGGCGTAGCACAGGGGTAGTGCAGCGGTCTTGTAAACCGCAGGTCGTGCGTTCAAATCGCACCGCCGGCTTTCCGAACCGAATCCGCAGATTACGCAGATTCGCCGCATCTGCGAAATCTGCGCAATCTGTGGCTCAGGCGGGAGACGAACCCGCCCACCTTGGAGCCTTTAGGGGGGACCGACCCGCTTTTCTTCCGGCCGCCCCCTCGCCCAG
>DATDQC010000137.1:0-2742 GCA_035292455.1 Thermoplasmatota archaeon | reverse complement strand
CTCACCGAGCCGATGCCGCCGGAGCGCGGGCACGGGGTCGAGACGCGGTCCAGTTCGGTCTGGACCCAGCGCACGCCGTTCCAGCCGCCCGCGTTGTGCATCACGCTGATGTCGTAGTTCTTGCCGCCCGGCGGCTCGGTGATGCCGGCTTGGCAGTTGCCGCCGGCGTTGTAGAGGTCCGCAAGCCCAAGGGCATAGTGGCCGAACTCGTGGGTCATGACGTAGCCCATGTGCAGGTCGTTCTCCCAAGGAGTGATGAGTTGGCCGACGCGGCCGATGTAGAATGCCGTGCACGGGTCGGCAATGACTGGAACGCCTCCGCCCCAGGTGTGGCTGTCAAAGGGGAATGTGGTCTCCACCATGAAATCCGCCGGGGTGTGCTCGACGTTCACTGCTCCTGCAGGGGTCTCTACCGTCGTAGGCTGGCCCGAATTGGCGACGCATGTCGCCGAAGGCGGGACGCCGCCGACGGGGATTTCCGTGAGTGGAAAGACCGGGGGGACGATTGGGTTGGGAATGTTGTTCGGGTAGTTGAGGACCGTGTCGGTAATCAGCACTTTGCCGATGCGGACGTAGCCGTCGGTCATGTCCCAGACCCGCTCGGCGAAGACGTCCACCGCGCGCGCCATTTCGTCGAGGCTGAGGTCGGGGACCTCTTCGGGGGAGCCTTCCGTGTCGAGGACCATGAGGGCGTCGATCTCGTAGATGCCGTCGTCGCTCACCTGGCTGTTCCAGGCGTTGCCCATGGGGAAGAACTCGATGGGACTCTCGTTGGTAGGGTCATTCTGGTCGACGACTTGGAAGTAGATGTTGGCCTCGGAATCCACGAGGGCCGGCTCGATGTCCATGATGGCGATGCCTGCGGTGTCGACCACGTCTCCGAGCGGGAGGACCACGTTGCTCAGGTCATCCTCGCTGTAGCCCCAGTTGACCTGGGCGGCGATGGGGGTGTCGACGTCCCAGGTGAAGACCAGGCGGAAGCCGGTCTTGGAGGAGAAACCCTGGACCAGGTTCCAGCCGCTTGCATCCGTGTCATCGACGCCGTCGCCGTGGCCCCCAGTTTGGGTGGGAAGGTCGGCGTTGTGCGCGGACGCGATGGGGAGACCCCCCAGGGCCACCGTGGCGGCAAGCAGGGCGGTCAGCACCTTCGAGAGATTCGGGGTTCCGGCGTTCATCGTCGTCCGTTCCATCCGCCCGGGAGGCCCAGGCAAGGCTCGACCCCACCTCGTCGCATATAAAGCTTTGGGGAAATCCTCGGGAGCGGGCAGGGGGTGATGGGGGGTTTCACACCGTGTCGTCGAAGTGGGCTTTCCCCTCCTCCAGGGAACCGAGGCCGTCGCCGTAGAACTGGCGGTGCACCAGGTCCGGGACTGCGGTGTCCTCGGCCGGATAGGCCACCTCGGAACGGATGCGCGAACCCACCGGGGCGTTCAGGACCTCCACTCCGTAGTCGATGGTCCTCTCGGTGGCCACCAGGAAATCAGGGAGGAACCGGTCGAAGCCGAGGCGGCTGCACTCCTCTTCGTCCTCGGCCACCCGGCGGGCCGAGGTGGCGGGGTCGAGGCAGAGCACCGCCCTCTGGTCGAACCCGATGGTGACCTCTTCCTGGAGCCGGACGTTCGGTTCCGCCTGCTCCGAAGGCCACTGGTAGCGCACCCCGATGGCGGTGCTCCAGCCCTGGACCTCGTCCCCGGAAGGGATGGCCCGCAAGGGAAGATAGTCGGGAAGCCGGATGGCGAAGGCCTGCAGAAGGAGGCTGTCCCGGAAGGCGCCGTCCAGCGGGCTCACGTCCACCGGAATCCACTCGGCCTGGGTCGCGACCCTGCCGCCGTAGAACTCGACCCAGGCGTGGAAGCCGTCCACCGAGCCGCCGACGTAACCCGACACCAGGCGCGCCGGGACGCCGACGGCCCGCAGCAGGCTGACGTAGGTGGCGGCGAGGTCGCGGCAGACCCCTCCCCGCACCCCGTTCCCGCCCCCATCCCGCACCAGGCCGTCGTCGTCGGAGTCGAGGTCGCTGGGGTCTTCGAGGTCCCCGATGACCTGATGGGGTTCCAGGAGGGAGTCGCGGTCGAGCCGCGCTTCGTCGTACTCCAGGTTGTCGGCCATCCAGACGAAGAGGGCGCGCGCCGCCTCCAAGGTGTTCATCTCCGGGGTGACCACTTCGTCCACCACGGCCTCCACGAGGGGGTCGCCGGGGGCGATGCCGAAGCCCGGGCCGAGGTAGTCGCCTCCGACGGCGGATCGGGCCGCGGTCCGCGAAAGGTACTCGGACGCCCGGGTGAGGTCCCACAGCCGGACCTCGTTGGTGTAGCGGGCGACCACGCCATAGGTGAATTCCCCCGCGGGAAGGACGACGGCCGCGCCGGAGCGCACCTGCACCGTCCGGTTCCCCCAGTTGCCCGCCGCGTCCCGCAGGGCGACCTGGTAGGCGTGTAGGCCGTCGGCGAGGCCGCTCAACTGCACCGGCAGGGACGAGCCGAGGAGGGCGCCCGATTCGAGGTCCACGACGCGCGTCTCCACCGCATCGGGCCCCACGATGGCGGAGGCCCCGAGGGCGTAGGCGCCGCCCACCGCGTCCCCCACCGACTCGAGCCCGACGACGGCGGGCGCCGTGGTGTCGATGCGGACCGGCGAAAGCGTTCCGCGCCGCTCGCCATCCACCCAGTAGCGGATGCGCCACGAGCCGTCGGGCAGCTCAAGCGAGGCTTCGCCCACCCCATCGGCGGAGAGGAGCGAGCC
>DATDQC010000136.1:0-3123 GCA_035292455.1 Thermoplasmatota archaeon | reverse complement strand
GCCACGACCCGACCCCGTTCAAGGGCCGCCGCACCAAGCGCGTCCTGGTGGTAGGCATCCTGGGGCTCGCGGTCCTCGCAGCCATCCCGTTCCGCTGGCCCGAGATGAGCCTCGCCACCGAGCGCCTCGCCACCCTCCTGTCGCTCGTGTTCCTCATCGCCGCCATCGGGCTGTGGCTCGGGATGGGGGTGCGCTCCTTCGCGGTCGCCGTCGCCATGGTGCTGGCCCTCTACGGCGCCACGTTCTGGACCCGGCTCGCCTACGACCTCGCCGACTTCTTCGTGGTCGCGGTCATCGTGGGCTTCGCCATCTTCGCCCTCGCCGGCTTCAACCTGGTCTTCGTCATCGAGGAGATGGTGCACGACCTCCACCGCGACCTCCGCCTCCGGGGCCGCGCCTGGACCGCGGCCCCGACCGTCGCGGTGCTTGCCATCGCGGCCGGGCTGCCGTGGTGGCGCCTCCAAGGCGGGCCGTCGCTGCCGTCCCTGTGGATCGCCTCGGTGCTCGGCGGTCTGGTCCTCCTTGGCTGGTGGTTCGTGCGCGCACTCAACGACGTGCCGGGCGGCGAGCGCATCCTCCGCGAGCTCCACCTCTTCGTCATCGGCGCCCTGGCGGCGAGCGGCCTCGCCGACGCCGTCGCCTACGTTCGCGCCGGCGCCTCCCTGCTCCCAAGCCTCATCGGCTACGCAGCACTCCTCGGGACCTGGTTCTACGTCACCTACACCAGCCTGCAGCGCGCCCACTTCCTCCTGCGGGGCAACAACGCCCTCCCCTGGCTTGCCATCCTGCTGGGGGCCTCCTTCGCCGTCCTCGCCCACGTCCAGGTCCTGTTCCGGGCGGGGGGGTCGCGCGCCGTGGCCGACCTCGCCGACGAGCGCGCCCTCTACCTGGTGGCGGGGGTGTGGATCGGCATCGGCTTCTACGTCCTGCGGGCGCTCTCCGACCTGCTGCGGCTCGCCCTGCGCTCAGGCGGTGTACGCACCACGGCGGGACGGACGGTGGCGACCGGCGGCGCCCGGGTCGCCGAGGGGCTCCTCCACACCCCGGAGGCCCTCGAGGAGGCGGCGTTCCAGCTCTTCCGGCGCATGGACGAACTCCTTCCGGGCCAGCACCGACCCCCGCAGCGCCGCGGCTGGGCCGTGGAACCGCACGGCGAGGTCAAGCCGCTCGAGGGCGAGGAATCACAGCCCCCTGGCGGCGGGGGCGCCGGGTAGGCCTTCGGGCCTACGCGGAGGTGGGCGCCGCGGCGAGCGGCGGGACGACCGGCTGGGCAAGCTGCTGCAGCGCGGAGGTCGGGAAGTAGGCGACGGTGCGGCCCTTCCGGACGCTCTCCACCAGGGTCGCTTCCTGGAGCCGCCGCACGTGCCAGTGGGCGATGGAAGCCTGCAGCCCGAGCGTCGAGCAGAGGTCCTTCTGGATGGCGCCCGGGTGGTCGCGGATGAAGTCGGCCACCGACTTGGAGCGGGTGTTCTGCATCACCGCGTAGCCGTCCTTCTGCTCGCGCCCGAAGCGGCCGCCGTTCTCGAAGTAGTGCCGGCTGCGGCCGTGGCGTTTGGAGACGATGACGTGCTGGAGTTCCAGCAGTCGGAGGTGGTGCGCGACCGCGGTGCGGCTGAGGCCGGTGGACTGGCAGAGCGACTGCAGCGAGACGCCGGGGGTCTGGAGGATGAGCGCGTAGAGCGCCTCGCGCTTGGGGTGCCCGAGGACGGTGTCCTTCTCGAAGCGGGTGAAGAGGGGGCTGGCGAAGGGCAGGAGGCGCCGGAGGTCGGTTCCGGCGAGCTTCGCGGCGCCAGCGGTGCCGGCGGCGCCGCCAGCGATGGTGCCGCTCGAGCCGGTGAGCCAGAGGACCATCAGGGTCCCGGCGGTGGCGACGCTGGCCACCAGGAGAGTCGTCGCAAGAGGAACGGGGAGGGTGGGCTCCGAGGCCGTGGCAATCTCAGGCTGTTCCGGCCCATCCGTTTCGTCGCCGCTCCCGGCGAGGATGGTGTCCACATCGCCGGAGAGGCCATCGGCGGTGTCCTGGACCGGGTGGACGACCTGCTGGTCAAGGAAATCGAGGGGGTTCTCGGCGAGGTTGTCGATGGCGGCGTGGACCTCGGCCAGGAACGCCGCCGCGTCGTCGTCGAGCGGCCCGGCCGGGTCCTCGGGGTCCACGCCGGCGTCGCGCAGTTCGCGCAGGGTGCGGTGTTCGCCCCAGGAGACGGTCCGTTCGGGGTCGGGTGGGGAGGGCTGCTCCGGGGCGGCGGGGGCGCTGCCGAGATCGGGAAGCCCCTCGGGCACGACGCCGGCGGGCATGGAATCCTCGGGGGATTGCAGGGCCGCAACCCCCGGCGCCAACAGGAGGACCAAGGCCGTCAAGGCCAAGCCAGGTCGAAGACCCGCCACGAACACAGGCGAGCAGCCGCTTCGCACCATAAATACCAAGTGGTCGGGTCATCGAAGCGTGTCCTCTCCAACAGGAGGGAACCCGCTACGCAATCGTGTCGAGGACCCCGTCCACGAGGCCGGTGTCCGGGGCCTCGACCCCGAGGCCGTCGGCAAGACCGCGGTCACGTCCGGAGCGCTCCGTCGCCTCGTCATCGCCAAACCAGCCGGAGATGGCGTCGGCGATGCCGTGGACGGCGTCCTGGACCCCCTCCACGGCCGCATCGAGGCCGTCGGCCACCGCGCCCGCCGCGTCCTGGAGACCAGTCAGGCCCGAACGGGCGGCGACCTCGAGGCCCGAGGCGATGGCGGAGACGGCGTCGGAGAATCCGCCTGCGAGGAGGTCGGCAACATCCGCGATGGCGTGGCCAAGCCCCTGCACGGCCGAGACGCCGAGGTCGAGGCCGAGCCCGAGCGCGTCGAGGACGGCCTGGGCGGCCGCGACGACGGCAGCAGCGACGGCGTCGACCGCCTCGCCGACGATGCCGGCGACGCGTTGCACGAACCGCAGCGCCGCCGCGACGATGCGCTCCACCTGGCTCGGCGCGGAGCCGGGGTCGTCCACCACGTCCTGGAGGGCGTCGAGCGCCTCGCCCGCGAACTCGTCGGTGGCGTTGAGGGTGTTGGCGGCCGCCTCGGGCACGTCGGCCTCGGCCTGGACCTCCGGCTCGACGGTGCCGGGGGGCGTGAAGAACGCCA
>DATDQC010000135.1:0-4378 GCA_035292455.1 Thermoplasmatota archaeon | reverse complement strand
GCCCGGTTCCAGCGCGTCGCGGGGGGCCGGAGCAGGGCGAGGAAGGCGATGGTGATGGGGCCGGAGATCTGGTACGGGAGGTTGGCCACGATGCGGTCGAACTTTCCGAGAGCCGCGAGGTCGGTCTTCACCGCGTCGGCGTGGAGGGCCTGGACGTTGGGCCAGCGCCCCTCGAGGGCGCGCGCCAGGGCGCGGTCCGCCTCGATGGCGGTGACGTTGCCGGAGGGGCCAACACCGGAGGCGAGGAGGGCCGTGAGGTTGCCGGGGCCGGGGCCGACCTCGAGGACGCGCTGGCCGGGAGCCAGGCGGGCGGCGGCCACCACGTCGCGGAGCACCCGGTCGTCGCGGAGGAAATGCTGGCCCAGGCGGACCGGCGCCAACGAGAGCCTCCTACGCGCGCCGCGGCGGGGGGCTGCGGGGGCCGCGCCACTCGTCCTCGCGCGCCGGTGGGCGCACGAAGATGTGGTACTTCTCGGTGGGGTCCTGGAGCTCGTGGAGGATGCGCCCGAGCACGACCTTCATCGGGTGGGCGACCTTGCCGCGCTGCTCGAGATCCTCGAAGGACTCGAAGGGCTTGGCCTTGCGCTCGGCGACCAGGTGCTCGACCGACTTCTTGCCGATGCCGGGGAGGAGCTCGAGGGCGTGGTAGCGGACACTGATGGAGGGGGCGTCGTTGAAGAACTTGAGGAAGCGCTGTTGTTCCGCCTTGACGATGTCCTCGATGACGTAGGGGAGCTCGCCGTGCGCGGCGGGGGTGAGCTCGTGGTAGGCGATGCGGCCGCGGATCTTCTGCACCAGGCCGCGCTGCTCGACGTCCTTGCCGACGTAGGCCTTGTCGCCGATGGTGAAGCTGGCGCCGGTCTTGGGGACCAGTTCGAAGAGGGTGAACTGCTGCTCGCCGAGGCCGAGGAGGGTCGGCTCGCGCCGGCTCGGGGGGGCGTCGGAGCGCCCTTGGGGCAGGTAGTCCAGGATGTAGACGTAGTCCTCCATGGGGTGTCCTCGGGGGGTCCGCGCTCAGGCGGTGTAGTGCTTGTCCACGACGGCGAGCACCTTCTCGATGTCGGCGTCGGTGAGATCGTGGCGCGACTTCTGGAAGATGGCGCGCACGTCGTCGGCGTGCTGCGGGAGGAGGTCGGCGACCCGCACCGCGTACTTGGGCTCCAGGTCGGGAAGCGACTTCTGGACGTCGGTGACGATGGCCCTGGCGACCGGGGCGCCCACCCGGGCGAAGCGGCGGGCGTGCTCGAGGGCAATCTTCTGCTCGTAGGTCAGTTCGGCGCGGCCGGTCTGCGCCCGCTCCAGCATCGCCTTGACCTCGGCGAGGGTGACGAGCGAGCCGTCTTCGACTTCGGCCTCAAGGATGACGTCGGTTTCGGCCATGGTGAACCTACTTGATGGGGATGAGGTGCTCGGCGCGCACCAGGAGCGTCTTGGGCTTGTTGCCGTGGAGAATCTTCACCACGAACGCCTCGCCCTGCTTGCCCGCCACGGTGCCGGTCTGGCCCTGGAAGCGCTTGTGGGTCATGCCGGCGTGCTGGCTGGGCTCCATCTTGACGGCAACACGGGAGCCGACCTCGAACTGGCGGAGGACCCGGTTCGGGGGGAGGACGCCGCGGTGGCGCGGGTCTTTGAGGAGCAGGTACCGGGTCTTGGAGCGGAGCCCCTTGGAGCGGACAGGCATGGTCGTTCCTCCACCTCTCAGGATGACCCCGGGTAGGGGCCACCGGGCGGTGGGTTGCAAGTCGGCCAGGACAGTGGGGGGTTTATGAAGGTTCCCGGGCGCTATTGGAGAGCCAGGCGTGCCGCGCAGAAGGGTCCACTTCAGGGAAGCCCGAAGAAGCGGCGGATTCGGCGGAGCCATCTGCCCTTGGCTTTCTTGTCCGACGCGGCCGGCTTGTCCACCTTGACGTTGACATCGACCGATCTTTTGTTCGTCTGGTGGATGCCCTTTCCGATGGCGACCGGGCCCTTGAACTTGGAATCGGTGATCGTGATGTTCTGGATGCCCGGCTCCTCCCGGGGGTCGAGGCTTTCGTGGCCCTGGGGGGTCAACACGACGGGGTAGAGGAGCGAGCCGCCCGGAACCTGGGTGCGGTACGACTGCGTCTGGATCTCTCCCCGCTGGCTGAGCACCCGGAGCGCGCCCTCCACCTTACCCGCCGGAACGTGCAGCCCCGCCGCAATCTCCTCTGCGTTCTGCGAACCGCTCCCTTTTTCCGCCGACGTTCGCAGGAACCGGAGAATCTCGAGATGGAGCGGGTCGCGTTCGGGCATGGCCGCGCGGGAATGCATCCAGGAGATTAAATGGGCGCGGGGAGGGATTGCGGCGCGTCCAGGATGGCCACCACGTCGAGGAACTCCACCTTGACCGGGAGGCCGAGGGCGGCGGAGACCGAGGGCTGGGTCCTCCCCTCGTCGCTGGAGACGAACTCCTTGATGTAGGTCCCCGACTCGGCGAGGACCCGCAGGCTGAAGCGTTCGGAGGCGTCGCCCTCCATCCGCTCCACGGCGACGCGGTGGACGGTGCGCTTGCGGACGAGGTCGGCGCGGCGGTGGGCGACGCGGTCGGGGGTCCTCTGCTCGAGGGTCGCTCCGCTGAGGCGCGCCGCGGCGTCGAGGACAGCGGAGCGGGCAAGCGGCGCCTCGGCGACGCAGTGGGCGAGGTACTCCTTGGCGTAGTCGGCCGCCTTGATGGCCGCCACCTCCTCCGCCGCGGCCATCCGCAGGTCTCGGACCGCGACCCCGCTCAGGGCCATGGCGGCGTTCACCGTACCCGCGAGGGCGGGGAGGTCGGCCACGCGCCGCTTGGGGCCTTTGAGTTCCAGGATGAAGGGCCGTCCGGTCCCCACCATGAGGGCGTCAATGTCCTCGCGGCCCGCACCATGGAAGGCGTAGCCGGTGGCGGAGAACAGCGGCAGGGCGGGGATGCCCACGGCGTCCTCCACCGACTCGGCGTAGGTGACGCCGGTGTCGTTGCACTGCCAGCAGCCGAGTCCCTGGCACCTCCGGCACGGCCAGTGGGTCTGCGGGATGTCGCGGCGGTGCTTGGTGTAGCGGCCACGGACGAAGACCGGCGCCGGGTCCACCTCGGCGTCGTGGTAGCGGGTGTCCACCTTGAGGACCAGCTCGGGCCGGCCCTCCTGCACCGCGGCGGCGCCGGTCGCGGCGGCGAAGGCCGCGGTGAGCGCCCGGTTCGCCTCGGTGCGGATGGACTCGCCCACCTTACCCTGGCCCATCGCCGCGGAGAGCTCCCGCTCCAGCGCCTCGCCAGAGATGGGGAACTGGGTCCCGACCTGGAACGTCCTGAACTGGTAGGGCTTCGCGGCGTCGAGGGCCACCCGGAGCCAGGCGTCCGATTCCAGGAACGCCCCCTCGCAGACCGGGCAGTCCTTCTCCGCGACCTCGCTCCACGTCCGCGCCGTCTGGGCTTCGGCGCGCTGCGGCTCCACGCCCGCCGCCCCGATGAGGCGGCGCCCGAGGCAGCGGTCGCAGAGGACCTGGACGGCGTCGGGGAGGGCCACGGCGGTCCCACCGCCCCGCCCCCTTGAAGGTTGCCGCGCCCCTCCAGGGCCGGCCGGGAGGGCCCCAGGAGACAATCTTCATATCCAGCGCCTCGACTGATTGCGTTCGTGGAGTCGCGCGCCGCGGGGCTGGCAGCCTTGTTCGTCGTCGCCGCGGCCCTGGCGGGCTGCACGGGCGGAGGGGACCAAGCACCGCCCACCTCGACGGCCCCCCCAAGCCCGCACGTCGCCTTCACCTGGGCCCCGGGGTCCCCCGGCGCCGGCGAGTCGGTCGTGTTCGAACCCCACCTTCGCATCGTCACCGGCACGACGGTGGCGGCGTGGTCGTGGGACTTCGGCGACGGCGGCTCCAGCGTCGAGCCCACTCCCTCGCACACCTACGCCGAACCCGGGGCGTACACCATCACCCTGGACGTCACCGCTTCCAACGGAGGCTCCGGGTCGGCCGTCGGCGACATCACCGTGGTGCCGGCCGGAAGCGGCTCCGGCTCGGGCTCCAAGGGGAGCAGCCATGGCGGCTCGACGCCGCCCCGCGACGACCCCGACGACCCGCCCGTCGAGCCTCCGCCCCCGCCGCTTCCCGCCTCCACCTTCGCCTGCCCCGACGGCCTGGTCAACGAGGCGTTCGCGACCCACGGCCAGGCGGAAGGGCCCGAGGGTCGCCTGGCCTGGGCGGCGCTCCGCACGGGCTTCCGCTTCGTCGCGGTGTGGGAAAGCTCGGGCGCCGAGGTCGGGGCGCTCTCGGTGAGCGTCAACGGCGGGCCCTGGCAGGAGCGCGGCGACGCCTCGGCCCGCAGCGTCCACGCCTTCGTCCTCGACGACCTTCCGACTGGCGGCTTCCTCTGCTTCCGCGCCTC
>DATDQC010000134.1:0-18889 GCA_035292455.1 Thermoplasmatota archaeon | reverse complement strand
GCGTCGAGCCCTGGCTGCCGATGGCGAGGCCGGGCCGCTGCACCTCCAGCGTCACCTCGCCGGTGGCGGGCTCCCAGGAGAGGTCGGTGAGGCCGGCGTCGGGGGGGAGGATGTGCCGGATGCGCTTCTCCGCCTTGTCGGCCTCGAGGAGCGCCGAGGGGTCGGGGCGCACCGCGATGCGCTTCTGGAGGGCGCGGGCGAGCTTGCGGATGAGGTTGCCGTCCTCGGCGAAGGCGGCGGGGGTCTTGGTGACCAGCACCAGTTCGTGCGCCTCGAAGTCGAGCTCGGTGACGTCCACCGCCTTGGGGAGGAGCTTGTCCACCTGGGCGCGCAGGTCCTTGAGGAGGTCTTCGACGGAGGCCATGGGTTTCGCCTGAGAATCGAGGAAGGCGGAGAAGGGGTCGAGGGGGAGGAGGGGGGTGGAAGGGGAGAGGCGATGCGGACCGGGTTCATTCGTTGAAGCTGACGGGGAGCTTGAGCGCCTTGTGGCGCCTCGCCACGTCGGCGTCGTCGAGGCGGCGGAAGCCGGAGCCGTCCACCACCGCGATGTCCATGCCGTTGCCGCTCGCGGTGTCCCGGCGCATGGCGGCGTTGAGGCCGCGGATGGCGAGGTCCACCGCCTCCTTGACGGGGCCGCCCTCCTGCAGGCGGTCCTCGAGGACGCCGTAGACGAAGGCGGAGCCGCTTCCGGTCACGGTCCAGCGCTCGGGGATGGCGCCGCCGGCGGCGTCCACCGAATAGATGGCGCCGCCGCGGGCGTCATGGCCCCCGAGGATGAGCTGCACCCAGTAGGGCTGGTAGCGCGTCTGGTTGAGGAGGTTCCCGAGAAGCGACGCCGCGCTGCGGACCGGCATCGGCCCGTCGCGCTTGAAGCGGTAGAGTTGCGCCTGCGCCTGCAGGATGCGGGCCAGCATCTGCGCGTCGCCCACCAGCCCCGCGGTGGTGATGGCGAGGTGGCTGTCCACCGGGAAGATCTTCTGCGTCGCCTTGTGCCCGACGAGGTGGCCCATGGTGGCGCGCCGCTCGGCGGCGAGGACGACGCCATCGGGGCAGGAGATGGCGAGCGTGGTGGTGCCGGTCTTGGCGGCAAGCGGCCGCTCGGCGGCGCCGGGATGGGCGGCGAGAAGCGGCAGGCGGGCCTCGCGGCCGGGCGAGAGTCCGGGGCCGAGGTCGGGGACGAGGCTGGGGTCCATGCGGGGCTCCCCGCGGGCAAAGGCCCCACGGGACAGCGGGGGATGGCCGGGCCGCGTATAAATCTCCACCCGAGCGGGAGGCGATTGCGCGGGACGTCGCTTGGCAGAGCCACCAAGCCGATGTTCTCCCTCGAATCCGGTTCTTGGAACGACGTCTAGGAGTCGGATTCAGCGAAGAAGATGCGCGCGTCCTTCGTCCATTGCTTGCAGAGCCCCGTGAAGTCCTCCACCTCGCCGGGCGACGGTTGGATGACATGGAGGAGCTCCAACTCGTGGATGGCAGCCGCGACCATCTCGGGGGGCGCCACCGAAAGCTCGCGGATGCTGGTGACGCCGACCTCGGTGAGCATCTCGGCGTGCCGAGGGGAGACGGTGCGCAGCATCGACAGTTCCGCCACCGACCGCAGGCGTCCCAGCGACGCCGGCTTGATGCCGAGCTTGGCGGCGAGGATGGTCCGGTTGGCGTAGAGGAGGTCGATGCCGTCGGTGATGCCGACCTCCAGCAGGCGTTCGATGTGCTCGTCCCCGAGGATCTGCACCTTGACGATGGGGAACAGGTGGCGCTTGCGCCGCTGGAGGAGGCCGAAGACCACGGCGAAGAGGACGAGGACGACGATGAACGCCAGGGGGATGTAGCTCCAGGGGCCCTCCCGGGGGATCAGGCTCTCCGTGTAGTAGAGGCCAACCGCCCAGAAGGTGTTGACCGCCGCCGAGCCCAAGGCCAAGGCAAGGATGAGCGACCGGAGCGGAATCTTGGAGACCAGCCCGATGGCGGCGGCCAGGGTGACGCCGGCGCCGACGCCGGGAACCCAGACGAACGCGACCAGGCCGTAGAGCCCCCAGCGGCGCAGGAAGGCCCGTTTCTCGACCGCCGTCTTCTCCAGCGACAGCACGATGCCGCCGATGAACGGCGCACCGCGCAGGCGTTCGATGCCGAGCCAGAAGAGCGGGAGGGCCAAGGCCAGGGTGATGAGGTCGTCGAGGACGGACGTCACCACCATCCAGGTCGCGCCGAGCGACGGCCCTTGTGTGTACGCATGCAGGATGGCCCCCTCGCGGCCGATGGCAAAACTCAGCCCCATGACCTGGAGCATGATGCCGAGGGTGCGCGGGTCGACGACGGCGAGGAAGGCGATGAGGGCACCCGTGAAGAGGCCCATGCCGAAGGCGGTCCAGAGGAGGGTGCGCAGGACCCGAGGGAACCTCCGGCGGTCCTTGCGCACGCGGGCGCGCAAGGCGTCCTGCGCCGGGCCCGAAGGGAACCCCTTGTGCGGCTCATGGGCGGCGTCGCGTTGCGCCTGGTCCCCCGGGCGTCCCCCGCCGTGCATCGGGAGATGGAGCGCCCCGTGCCTTTTAATGAGGATTGCCATCTCCATGGTGTGCCCGTCCGCGGGGACGCCGTGGCGCAGCAGGCCCATCCGGTCATCCTTAGCCCCGACCTCGTGGCCCTCTTGCAGGAGATGGGGCTGGCGTGGGACGAGGTCCGCATCTACCAGTTCCTGCTCAACTCCTCCTCGGCCATCTCCTCGGCGATTGTGCGCGAGACGGGCCATTCGCGAGGCCGCATCTACGAGGCCCTGCGACGCCTGGTCGAGAAGGGCTTGGTCCGTGAGGAACCGACGCGGCCGATCCAGTTCCACCCGACGCCCCTTGTCGAGATCCTCGCGACGGCGCATGCCCGCTTGACCCGGCAACTGGACGCCGTGAAGGCAGGCCAAGGGGTTGGGCTGGCCATCGGCGACGCCGAGGTGGCGATTCCCCTGCTGGCGCCCACGAAGCCCCGCGATGTGCGCGTCCTCTCGGGCCGCCGCGCCTGCCACGCCGAATGGAGCCGAATGCTCGGCGAGGCGGACAAGTTCTTCTGGCTCACTGGCGGCGAACGCCTGGCCAACCGCCTGGCGGCGATGCCCGACTTCCTGCGCGAGCTCCGGACCGCCCACGACAAGGGGCTCAACGTCCAGGTGGTCCTCCCGCGCAACGACGCGACGATGCGTGCGCTGGAGACGATGGCGGGCCTCCTCGGCCCCGATGTGCTCCACCCCGCTACGGTGGACCAGTTCGGGCCGCTCGTGTCGTGCGCGACGGACCAGGCCTCGATGGAGGTCATCAGCCAGCCGGACGACGACGCCCTCAACAAGGGCGAGGACGTGGCCATCCAGGTCTCCAGCGAACTCTTCGCGAACGCCAGCCGGAAGCGCATGGAGTTGGCCGAATCCTTCCAGCGTGGAGAGGGCTCCGCGCCGTACCAATGGTTGGGTCCCAACCATGGCTCGGACCTGTTCCTGGACGCCGTCCGTGGCGCCACGAAGGAAGTCCTTGTGCTCGGGCCGAGCGAATGGAGCACGTACCTGGCACGTGACTGGCAGCGCAACGCCAGCACGTACCGCGACGCCAAGGGTCGGGGCGTCAAGTTCCGGGCGCTCACCGTGCGCGGCAAGAACGACCGCTACGACCTGGAGCCGTTCGCGCACGTGTGGGACATCCGCGTCGTGCACTGGCATCCGGTCTGGCTGACCATCGTGGACGGCCGCGTGCTCTACCAGGCCTTCACGCACCCCTCGCTGGGAGGGCCGCCGCAGTTCCGCCAGTCGAGCGAACCGAACGAAATCAAGTTCTACGCCGCCGTCTTCGACCGGCTGTGGATTAAGGGCGAAACCCTCTAGCCGACCGTCAGCCGATGGCGATGCGCAGACCGCCGAACAACACAAGCACGATGACGATGACCAAGACCCAGCCGAGGATGCCCATGTCCTACCGTAGGGGTCTCGGGGCTAAGGACATGTGTCCGCCCCGTCGGGGCAACCAGTCCTCCGGCGGGCATGTCCCTAGGTGCCCGCGGTTCCCTGGAGGATCTGCTGGACGGCCAGGCGTTCGGCGTCGAGCTCGAGTTGGATCCCGGCCAGGAGCACGCCATGGTCCTCCGCCATCGAGGCATGCTCGAACGCCTCTTGGCGAAAAGCCTCGCCTTCGTGAAAGCGGCGCATGCGTTCCACCAGCGATGTCTGCGACCCCGAAAGTTGGTAGCTGGCGAGTGCGCGGCCGCCCCAGGTCAAGGCGGTGGCGCGTTCGATCTGGGCCAGGCTGGTCGAGGCCAGCTCCACCAAGGCCTTGGCGGCGTCGAGGACCTTCGCGGGCGCGGCCTCGCCCGCGGGCTTGGCCGGCTCGGTCTTGAACACGGGGTCGCCGGTGGCGTACCCCGTCGCCGTGCCGTTCGCCACGGGCCCCTTCGTGGGGGCCGGCGTCGCGCTGGGGGGTGCGGGAACGGCGGGGCTTGCAGGGACCACGCCGGGTTGGGCGGTGGCGCCTGTCTCGGGAGGTGGCGTGGCGCGGCTGGAACCGTCGCCTCCGGAGGGCTGGGCGGAGTCCGGCTGTTCCCAGGGCTGGACGGTGTGGCCTCCGGTCTCTCCGGGCGGCCGCGTGCGGATCGCGACGACGGGCTTGGGAGGAACGGTGGTCACGGCGGCTGGACTGGTCTCGGCTGGGCGATTCTCGGTTGGAGCGTTTTCCGGCATGGGCATCATGACGGTCCACCCTTAGTGGGCGGGGGATAAGGAGTCGTGTCCGCCCCGTCGGGGCAGACGCCCGCTTATTCCCTGCCAAGGTCTCTCGGAGAGCATGGCGCTCCCGTTCAACCTGCGGTCCCTCGCGGAGCGCTTCGACCCCCAGAGCCGCCAAGTCTACGTGAGCCTGTACGCCGACCTCATGGACGACCGGCACGTCGACGTCCTGGAGCGACGCCACCGCGAGATCCGGGCCGCGCTCACGGGCACCGACGCGCGTGCCGTCCTCGACCAGGCCATGGAGAGCGCGATGGCGGCCTACGCGAAGGCCAAGGCCGTCCCCCGGGCGCGCGCGGTCGCCGTCTTCACCGGCCCGGAAGGTTTCATCGAAGGCCACGGCCTGCAGTCCAAAATGGCCACGCGCCTGGTCTACGATTCGAGTCCCTACGTGGCGCCCTTGGCGCGGTACGCCGACGACAACGAGTCCTTCGTCCTGGTCCTCCTGGACTCGGAGCGCGCCGCCATCTTCGTCGTGTGGGCGGGCCGCGATGAGCTTCGCCACGAGTTGGAGACCAGCCTGATCGGCCGCCACCGCCACGGCGGCATGAGCCAGATGCGCTTCCAGCGCCACCGCCAGGGCCAGGTGGACCGCTTCTACGATTACGTCGGCGAGCACCTCATCACCCTCATGAAGGCCGAGGAGGTCGGCCGCATCGCCGTCGCCGGCCCCGGGACCGCCAAACGGGAGTTCGTGGACCGCCTGCCCCAGACCCTGCGTGCCCAGGTCCTCGCCGTCCAGGACGCCGACTTCAAGGCCGCCGGCCTCACGGACGACGCCCTGGTGCGGCGCTTCGTCGCCTTGATGCGTGACGAGGAGGCCAAGCAGGACCTCCGCTGGGTCGAGGCCTTGCGCCGCGAGCTCCTCCTTGGGGAGCTGGCCACGACGGGGGCGCTGGAGTGCGCCCGGCACGCCGCCGCAGGGCGCGTCGAGCGGCTCATCGTCCTCGGGGGGGCGAGCGTGCCCGGCGCCAAGTGCGAGACGCACCAGGAAGTCTTCGCGCGCAGCGCCACGTGTCCTTGCGGGTCCAGCGGCGCCGCCGTCGACCTCATCAACGAGGCGGTGGAGTTCACCGCGCGTTCCGATGGACTCTCCGAGTTCATCGAGCCGCCGGAGGCGTTCCTTTCGGGCGTCGGCGGCGTCGGAGCAATCCTTCGATGGTGAGCATGCCGGCGGTCGTCCATCCCTCAACGTCGGGGTACGGATGCCGCGGATCACAGCGCTGCCCGAGAAGGCGTTGAACCCAGGGGCGGCCAACGCCAGACGCCTAGGGCGTCGAGTGCGCAACAACCGCCTGGTCGCCTCTGGAGCGCGGCCCATTTCACGTCGGGCATTGCCCTGGCGATGTTCGTGGGCCCGCTCTGGTCCCTCGGCATCCTGGTGGCCTGGGAGCCCTTCGAGATTCTTCCGCTGGGCCCGTTGCTGTCACGCAAGGGCGTCGCTTTCGGCCACGAGGGCTGGCGCAATTCGCTGAGCGACGTCGCGTTCGACGGGGCCGGCGCCGCGGCCGCGTACCTCGTCGCCCTGCTCCTGTGGGATCCGTTCCGGGTCGTTTAGGGCCGGTTCGGCGGCGGCCTTGGGCATCGACGGCCTGGTGTCGGCGATCCGGCGGCCATGGAAGACCGGAGCGAAGGATTCGACGAACTCCGGGGCCAGGATGCCTTGGTCGGCGGCGCGCTGGAAGACATCCTGGAAGGAGGGCGACTGGGCGATGAGGACCATCTGGTCGTTCATCCACATGCGCCAGTGCTCGTCGGAGACCATGCCGCGCGTCCTCAGGACGTAGATCTCCTGGGCCACGTCGATCGAGTCGAGCATGACGGCATACGCATCGGGTCCACCGACTTGCGCGATGATGGCCTGGATGCCCGAGGGAAGGTTGGGGTTCGCGCGGAAATTGCGGGAGCGCACCTCGCGGACGCGGGCGGAGACGGCGGAATTCGCAAGCAGCTCGGCCGCACGAAGCGCCTGTTCGGCCTGCTGCCGGGCGCTCTCGGCCACCAGGCCGGCCGCCCGCAAGGCCTCGACCGCCTGCTCGCGTGCGCTTTCCGCGACGAGTTCGGCCGCATCGAGGGCCTCCACGGCCTGGATGCGCGCATTCTCGGCCACCAGCCCGGCGGCGCGCAAGGCTTCGACGGCCTGCTGCTTCGCGCTCTCGGCCACCAGTTCGGCGGCGTCCAGGGCCTCTACGGCTTGGATGCGGGCGTTCTCGGCGACGAGCCCGGCGGCGCGCAAGGCTTCGACGGCCTGCTGCCGGCCGCTCTCCGCGACGAGTTCGGCGGCACGCAGCATCTCGACGGCCTGCTGGCGACCGTTCTCGGCAACAAGGGCCGCCGCACGCAGCGCTTCGGAGGCTTGCGTCCGGGCGCTCTCGGCCACCAGGCTGGCGGCGCGCAGCGCCTCCACGGCCTGTTCGCGGGCGCTCTTGAGCTGGGCGTGGGTCCCGCGGGCTTGGCTGCGTGAATAGACAAGGGAAAAAACGGCGAGGATGAAGCCGATGGCGCCGAGGACCAGGCCGTCGTCGTCGCGAAGGGCGGCCACGCTGCTCCAGTCGATCATGGGTGCACCTGGAGAGGAAGAAGGGGGGAGGAAGGAAAAGGGACGGGCATTGTCCGGGTGCGCAAGCTTCGGGTCATGCGGCAACCCTCGGAACGGGCGCCTACACCGATCGGCGGGACGACTTGCCCTCGATGAGGTCCCCGAGCCACACGCCGAGGATGAACAGCAGCGTGATGACCACGACGCCGAGGACGATGCCCAGGAAGCCGGAGCCGAAGTACACGGGGTTGGAGCCGACGGCGACCCCGAGCAAGGCAAGCACGACCCCGACCACGAGGCCGATGACGAGGCCCCTCATCATGATCTGCGACTTGTCCTGGTGGCCCGGCTTGAGCCAGCCGTACAGCACGCCGATGACGAGGGCGAGGAGTCCCCACATGGGATTCTACGCTCCGTTGGCCGCGACCGGCAGGATGCCGTGGTGGGTCTGCGCGGCGCTGATCCAGCTCTGCACGACCTTGATGCCAATCGTGTTGCCCTGGATGCGGTTGCCCTGGTGGTTCTCCAGCTTGTGGATACGGTTCAGGAGGGCCTGCGGCGTCTCGGCGCACAGCTCGTCGATGGACGAGACGTCGGCGCGCACGAGGAGCTCGGCGTACTGCTTGCCGATGCCGTTCACGGCCATGAGTTCGGCCATGCACTGCCAGCCTTCGACGGCGGCGGGGGTAATCTTGAGTGCGCCCGCGACGTACGTCGTGTCGGCGTTCCACAGTTGCCGTGTGTCTTTGAGGTCAAGCTCGTCGAGGAGCTTGCCGTAATGCTCGCCGATTCCTTCGACGTCGCGGACCGGGTGGACCTGGCCGCCCTGGAAGGGGTCGGCAGGGGACGCCTGGCTGCGGCTGGCGCGCGAGGCGCTGTTGCGCGGCGTGCGGTCCCGGCCGACGGCGTACGTTGCGTCTTGCCGGGCCGAGAGGATGGCGATGCCGTCGTCCTGGTTGCGGTCGCGGACGACCTGTTCGGCGCGCCATTGCGACTGGACCTTGGCGGCCAAGTCAGCGTGGCGGGCAGCCTGGTCGACCAGGGCCGACTCGTGGTGGCTCAGAAGGTCCAGGGTGCGCCGCAGGGTGACCAGGGTCACGAACGAGACCGCGGCGATCAGTGCGATGGCGATGCCGGTCATGGCCATGGCCGTGGACACGGTGAAGACTCCGAGGCCGGTGATGCCGAAGGCGCCGAGGCCGACGACGACCACGAGCCCCGCGAGGAGCGCGAAGCCGAGTCCGAAGTAGAAGTTCCCGCGTTGCAAGGTGAGCTTGGTCCGCGTCTGCGGTGTTTCAGTGGATGGTTGGGTGTCCATGTGGATGACCAGGCACCCCTAGGCACCAGGGGCTAAGGACTGGTGCTTGCCCCGGCGGGGCAACCGCCCGTGGTTGCCCCATGGGGGCAGCCGAGTGTCCATCTAGCTTCCTGGATTTGCCCGACCTGGAGAAGTATCCCCATGAACCTGACCCACCTCCTGACCCTCGGACTCGTAGGAACCGTATCCGCCCTCGCGGGCTGCGCCGGGGCTGGCGCCGAATCAACGCTCGAGTACGACGGCATCGCCAACGGGACCCACAGCGATTCCGTCAACTGCGACGACCAAGGCACGATTAACGGCAGCGGCAACGTCCCCGATGGCTCCGTCCTCATCACCCTCAAGGACTCCGAGGGCAAGCAGCTCCTCCGGCAGAGCTTCAGCGGCGACTTCACGCTCGCGAAGACAGCCGTCAGCGGCGCCTCCGGCGCCTGGAGCTTCCAGGCCCAGCGCAGCGGCGACGACCTCGTCGGCGACGCCTTCAGCGGCGACTACGCGTTCCACGTCAACTGCTAAGGGCAACCGCCCACCGCCGCAAAGCTGAACGGTCGGTCCCCCTTCGCGCCGGCGTGCAGCCCCCCATCGTCGTGCTGGTCTCCCCGAGCCACCCTGGCAACGTGGGGGCCTCGGCGCGGGGGGCCGCCAACTTCGGCGTCGCCGAGATGCGCGTCGTGGCGCCCCGCTGCGACGTGCGGGGCAAGGAGGCGCTCGACCGCGCCGTGCACGCCGAGGAGATGCTGCGCACCTCGACGACGCACCCCGACCTCGCCTCCGCCCTCGAGGGGGTGGGGATGAGTGTGGCCACCACGGCGCGCATGAGCCTGGCCGAGAACCACTTCCTGCGGCGGCCCATGGACATCCGCGACTGGCTGGAGTCGGTGCGGGGCTGGGACGGCCGCCTCGCCTTCGTCTTCGGGCCCGAGGACGCCGGCCTCACCAAGGAGCAGGTCAACCTGTGCGACCAGACCGTCACCATCCCGACCGCCGAGTACTGGAGCCTCAACCTGAGCCACGCCGTGACGCTCCTGTGCTACGAGCACTTCAAGCTCAGGAGCAACGCCCGCGCCGTGCCGGAGCGCACCCTCGACCCCGGCGCCCTCGCCGCCCTCCACAAGGCGTGGGACGCCCTGGTGGACGAGACGGAGGAGCGCGGCTGGCGCCGCGAGGTCGCCTCCGGGGTGTGGCGCAAGATCGTCGGCCGCAGCAGCCCCGACACCTACGAGGTGCACAACATCATGGGGGTCCTGACGCGCGCCCTCAAGCGGTTCCAGCGCACCGGCTACAGCACCCCGAAGTCGGAGCGGGTGCTGCGGGAGAAGGGGCTGCTCGCCGGAAGCGGCCCGGACGAGAAGGACGACTGACCGGCAGGATATCCATCGGCCGCAGTCTGCGGAATCTGCGCAATCTGCGTTTTCCTGGGCGAGGACGCGCCGCAAACCGCTTGAGCCGACGTGCCGCTCGGGGCGCGTGGTCTCCTTCCTCCCCCACCTCGTCATCCCCGGCCTGGTCGCCCTCGCCTTCTTCCCCGCCTCGCGCCGGCGCATCCTCGCCCTTGCACCCCTCGCCTGGCTCCCCGACCTCGACTACGTCATCCCGAGCCAGCACCGCGCCGTCACCCACTCCATCCTCATCCCGCTCTCCCTCGCCGCCGCCGTCGGGGTGATGTGGAGGCTCAAGGACCCCGAGGCGCGGCCGTGGGAGTTCGCCACCCGCCCGGGCCATCCGGCGAACCTCACCCTCGCCGCCTACTTCGTCGCCAGCCACCTCTTCCTCGACGTCTTCGCGGGCGGCGTCGTCCTGCTCTGGCCCCTCCTCGACACCAATTTCTACACTGCGTTCGAGATCCGCCTCGACACCGCCCGGAACACCTTCACCCCGGCCGCCGAGGCGGGGACCTCGGACGGGGCCCCGGCGCTGGCGCCCGACTACCCGTGGCTCACCAGCGAGCACGCCGCCATCGCGGCGTTCCTCCTGGCCTGCCTCGCCGTCGGGCTGCTGCTGCGCTGGACCGCGCGGCGGCGTGCGGCGGCCGGGCCGGTCGTCGTGGAGCGGCGCGCGACGCTCGCGGAGCCTCTCCACAAAAGGTAAGAGAGAGGCGGGAATCGAAGCGGCGTGCGGAGTCTTCCCCTGGTCCTCCTTCTTGCGGCCGCCATGCTGGCGGGGTGCGGAGGCTCCGACAAGGACAGCGACGGCGACGGTCTTACCAACGGCGAGGAGCGCCGCGGCTGGAGCATCACGGTCGAGACCATGGAGGTGCGCGCCTCGCGCACCGTCACCGGGGACCCCGACGCCGCCGACGGCGACGGCGACGGCATGGACGACCGCGACGAGTTCTACCTCGGCACCGACCCCAGCGACCGCGACACCGACGGGGACGGCCTCACCGATTGCCAGGAGGGCATCCACCGCAATGCCACCGAGTGCGAAAGCGGCACGTTCGACGGTGAAGGGGATGGCGGATACGGCACCGACCCTGCCAAGGCCGACAGCGACCCCGGTCCGTCGCGCCACAAGGCGGGCATGCGTTTCCTTGACGAGTCCGGCGCCGAGGTCAAGGGGGCGCGCTGGGGCGACGGCCTCTCCGACGGCGAGGAGGTGGCGGGGTTCCAGGCCCGCGACGCCTCCGGGGCGCTCCGCCGCGTCGCCACCGACCCCCGCGACCCCGACAGCGATGACGACGGCCTTGAGGATGGCGAGGAGAATCTCTACGCGGGCGACCCGACACGCCAGGACACCGACGGAGACGGGTGCGGTGACGGCCAGGACCCGTGGCCGGAGGGGGCCGAGGCCTATCGCCTGGGGCTGCTCTCCTTTCAGCGCCTGCAGGCCGGCTCCCCCGCCAGCTCTTCGAGCGAACTTCGGCTCGACGCTCTCCTGGGCGGACGGCTCACCCAGGTTCCTTCCGTGGGCTCCATCCCCGTCCCACCGGGGGGCGCCGACCTCTCGGGGTACGACCCCACCCCGTTTACGGCCTCGGGCTGCCCCTTCTCCGCGTTCCAACCCTGGGTCAGGCTACAGATCGTGGCGCACGACGCCTCTTCAGGGGCCGTGCTGGACATCTACAGCACCTCCGGCAGCCCGACCTACCAGTCCGGCATGAGCCCGGAGGTGTGGTGGAACCTCCGCGACGGCAGGCACTCCTGGACTTCCGATGGCGCCGCGGCATGGGCCGGCCCTGTGGTCCTGCAGGGGGCGGAGGGCGTCCTCACCCTCGTTCCCCAGGCCCTCGTGGATGGCGAGCCCCGCGGTCAAGCGGCGCAACCATAACCCTTAAGTGAAAAGCAGGAGTCGTTCCCCTGTCGAGGACCGGTGGAGGACGCTGTCCTCCCCGGCACGAACAATAAGGTGACTCCCTCATGACGAAGGCCTTCCGCCTCGCGACGCTGACCACGGCCCTGCTCTTCCTGGGCACGCTGTTCACCATGGTTCCAATGGCCACGGCCCAGGTGCCACCCGAACCGAGCTTCACGTTCACCATCGGCAACCGCCCCGCGTCGCCGATCCGGCCCCTGGAGGAGTCGGTCAACGTGGACTTCAACTGGGTCTACACCGTCAAGGGGACGGTCCTGCAGGCGAACCTGGGTTCCACCACCGGCGCCGCCGTGGCGACCTTCACGGTCCAGTGCACCCCGGACCAGGTGGTCATCGCGGGTGCCCTTGACGCCATCATCCCCCTGAGCCCGAGCGGCTCCACGGACACCTACGAGGGCACGGTCACCATCTCCATCACGCCCACCCGCGAGGCGCCCGGCCTCATCCCGATTTCGTGCGAGGTCGTCGGCTCCGTCGCCTCCGTGGGCGGCACCGCCATTCCCGCTTCGAACGAGAAGCGCGACAGCTTCACGCTGACGCCCGACTTCTTCTCGCTCATCGAGGCCTCGGTCCCCGTCAAGCTCCGCAAGGCAGGCCCGGACAAGCCGGTCAACTACGTCATCTCGCTCACCAACTTCGGCAACTCCCAGACCCGCATCAGCTTCGAAATCCTGGATGGCCCCGGCGGCCGCTGGGACGGCCTTCTGCCCGACCAGGTCATCCTGGACCCCCAGGGTGGCGAGCGCTCGACCGTGGAAGCCAACTTCCTGGTCTCGACCACCTACAAGAACGGCTGGAACAACGCCAAGGAGAGCTACACGCTGGTCATGAAGCCGACCTACGCGCTCGACTCGGAAAAGAAGGGACCTGAAATTCAGACGACCATCCTCACCCGCGTCCGAGGTGTCTACATTCCCGCCTTGGAGCCCATGCTCATGATTGGCGCCGTCCTCGGCGCCGCCATGCTGCTGCGGCTGCGCGACGAAGAGGAGTGACCGCGCACCGTCCGGGTCGGACGATGCGCCCTTTCCCGTTCGCACTGACCCTGGCCTTCCTACTCCTCGCAGTCCCTGCGATAGTGCCTTCTGCGGCCTCCCAACAGGAGGCGCTCTACGCCTTCCAGATGAACATCCCGAGCGGCCAGGTGCAGGTTCGCGTGGGAGAGACGGTAGAGATTCCGTTGGAGGTCCTTGATCTCTCCAAGGACTCGACCGGGGCCTTGGCAGGAACCGCCACCGCGAACCAGGGCATCCAGCACCGCATCAGCTTCCGCCGGGAATATGTGAGCGACCAGACGACCGGTTGGTCGGTACAGGCTCCGTCCCCCCTCACCACGCGTGGAGGCGACGTCGTGGACACGGCCATCCGGGTTGGACTGACCCAGTTCGTGAAGGAGCTTCGCTTGGATTTTCGCATCATCGCCACCATGGATACCTCCGCGGGCCGGATCGTGGAGACCCTCAACATCACCGTCTACACGTTCGGCGTTGAGAGCTTCACGCTGGTCGGGGCACGGCCGGCCGAATTGGGGCCGGACGACGTGGGGACGTTGGCGGTCCGCGTTCGCAACAACGCCCTCTTGCCGCGCGCCTTCGACCTCGCCATCACGTCCAACCCCTGCGGGTTCGACATTGCCAAATCGAACAACAATCTGGTGGCCCCGCTAACCGTAGAGGAAATCACCCTCTCCGTGTTGGCTCCCTCGAAGAAACTTTGGTACAACAGCGACAACTGCGAAGTCCGGGTCCAG
Source organism: Thermoplasmatota archaeon (assembly GCA_035292455.1). GTDB lineage: Archaea > Thermoplasmatota > E2 > JACPAO01 > JAHFTW01 > DATDQC01. Next base: position 5,220 of record DATDQC010000134.1, on the reverse strand, counting down.
GTGTCGCCCAGTGACAACCCGTCCCACCTCCAGTCCACGACCATCTTCGTGACGGTCAACGGCTTCTACGTCAACCCCGTCTGGCTCTTCTGGGCCCTCGCCATGGTGGCGGCCCTGGTTCTCCTCTACTTCATCATCGCCCGCCGCAAGGCGCGCATCGAGGAGGAGCTCCTCGGCAAGCCCCAGAGGCCGTGGACCATCCCGGTGGAGCGTGTCTATCTCGAGAAACTCAAGGGGAAGGACGCCCGCGCCTGGTACGTGGTGCGCCACTACCTCATGGAGGACGAGTACCGTTCGGCGCTCCTCTGGTACAAGGACTACCGCCGCGCCACCAAGGGGAAGCGCACCAAGGAGCGCACCGTGCTGCGGCAGGAGAAGGCGTACGAGGAATGGAAGGCGGCGTGGGAGCGCCGCATCGCCAAGCCGCTCGCCCAGGCGGACCGCTTCGAGGCGCGCCTTGGCCGCAAGCTGGAGCACAAGGCGGCCCGCCGCCACCGGAAACTGCTCCGGAAGCACAAGGTGCTCCTTGCCAAGATGGAGAAGGCGCACGAGGCGCAGTCGGCCCAGGCCAAGGCGCGCTGGGAGAAGGAGACGCGCCGAGCCGAGCGCAAGGGCCTTCCCGCCCCCACGGCGCCCCACCTCGAGGAGCCCGACTACCCGACCGAGCCGAAGGCGGCCAGGCTCACGCTCAAGGACCACCGCTACGGACGGAAGGCCGCGCGCTTCCGGCGCCGCAGCGTCCGCCGCCAGGGCAACCTGGAGGTCCGCTTCGAGAAGGCCGACGCCCGCCGCCTCCGGAGGCTCCGGCTCAAGGTGCAGCGCGTGGCCCGCAGGCTCGAGGACCCCGAGTTCGTCGCCGAGCACCCGCTGCTCCAGGACGCCTGAACCGTCGCCGTCACGATCCGGTCACGGCGTCTTTGGGGAGCGGCTTGAGGACGACCCGCGTCAGGGTGTAGCCTGCGGGGCACAGGATGGCCGGCCCGGTCTCCAGGATGGCGTGGCGGGCCCCCGCCAGGGCCCCCACCGGGTGGCACAAGGCGTAGTGGCCGCAGTCGGGGCGGCCGCACGGGACTGCCGACCAGGTGGTGGCGGTGCCCCGCAGCAGATGGCTCTCCAGGCTGGTGGCAAACCCCACCTCCTCGACCTCGGCGACGCGGACCCTGCGCCCTTCGTGCAGGTTGCAGGGGTGGGTGACATCGCGCAGGGCGGCAACACGGTAGGTGCGGCCCGAGTCGAGGGCGAAGCAGAGCCTGCGGTAGGGGCAGCCCTGGCACTCCTCCCCGTCGTTGGCGCCGCGGAAGCGGAAGGTGGCGCCCTCCTTCGCCAGCGCCGCGGGGACCAGGGTGAGGTGGGCCATGGGCCGTGGCCCAAGGCCGGCTTGGCTCTTGGGCGTTGCGCCTCCCGCCGCCGAAGCCGCAGACTACGCAGAAGCCCCTGGAGGGAATCTGCGTAATCTGCGTAATCTGCGGCTGCCTCCACTCGGAAGCGACGTGAAAACGACGCCGCACGAAGAACGATGGTGAAACCCCTTCTACAGAACGCCCGTCGTCTTGCAGAGCTTGCCCGCCGCGTCCTTGGTGAGCCCCGACTCCCCGAGGATGGTGTAGCGGTCGGGGCGGAGCCTGTGGCAGGTGGTGAGCGCCTTGAGGAACCGGTCGGGCGGGATGTGGAGCCCCTTCGCGGTGGTGGGGGCGCCGATGGTCTTGAGGGCGTCGCGCACCCGCTCCCAGTCGCCGCCGTGGAGCTGCATCATGAGGATGGTGCCCACCCCGACCTGCTCGCCGTGCATGGCGGCGCCCGGCGCCAGCCGGTCGAGGGCGTGGGAGAGGAGGTGCTCGGCGCCCGAGGCGGGGCGGCTCGAGCCGGCCACCGCCATGGAGACGCCGGAGACCACCAGCGACTTCACCGTCACCCAGGCCGCCTCCTCGAGGCCTGGGCGGATGAGGGGGAGGTTCTCGAGGATCTGCTCGGCCGCGGTCTTGGCGAGGACGGCGGCGAAGGAGGAGTACTCCTCGTCCTTGAGCCGGTGGGCCAGTTTCCAGTCGAGGACCGCGGTGAGGTTGGAGATGACGTCGGCGCAGCCCGCGGCGAGCATCCGGTAGGGCGCCTTGGCGATGATGGCGGTGTCGGCGATGATGGCCGCCGGCGGCTTCGCTTCGAGGGAGACCGAGCCGCGGGTCTCCTTGATGCTGGCCCGCCCGGAGCAGATGCCATCGTGGCTTGCCGAGGTGGGGACCGACACGAAGGCGGGGCCGTGCTCGAAGGCGGCAAGCTTGGCGACGTCGATGACCGAGCCGCCGCCGGCGCCGATGTACCAGGCGGCGCCGCTCTTCTTCCCGAAGCGGACGCACTCCTTGACGGAGGCGCGGGTGGGTCCCTTGGACTCGTAGAAATGCCCGTGCAGCCCGGCCTTGGCGAGCGACTTGAGGACGCGGTCCCCCACCAGTTTCCGCGTGGTGGCGTCCACCACCACGATTCCCTCGGGCTCCAGTTCGAGGTCGGCGATGGCCTCCCCCAGGCGGTCGAGGGCGTGGGTGCCGACGAGGACGTGGCGCGGGAAGACCATGTGCTTGATCTTCTCGTCGCTTGGCATCGGGACCGCCACGCCGGGGGTCGTAGATAAACCGCAGGGCGGCCTCCCCCACCGGTGCCGTGAAGTGAGGGGCGGGCGTGCCGGCGCTGGATCCCATGCCCGACGTCACCCGCGACGACCCGGCCGTGAAGCGCATGCTCTCCGGCAAGCCCCGCATCGCCATGGTGGGCGCCAGCGACAACCCGGCGCGCGACTCCAACCGGGTCTTCCGCTACCTGCGGGGCCACGGCTACGAGGTCTTGCCCGTCAACCCGGTCATCCCCGCCGTGGAAGGAGTGGCCACCGTGCCCGACCTCAAGGCGGCAGCCGTGCACTGGAAGGGGCAGCGCATCGACATCGTGGACGTCTTCCGCGCCCCCGAGCAGGTCGGCCCCATCGTGGACGACGCGGTGGCCGTGGGGGCCAAGGCCATCTGGTTCCAGCTCGGCGTCGTCAACCCCGAGGCGATCGCCAAGGCGGTGCGCTCCGGCCTCGAGGTCGTGGTGGACCGCTGCATCAAGATCGAGCACGCACGTCTCCGGCCGTAGCGCCCGTCCTTCCGCACCCGGGGCCCCCACCGGGGCTTCCGTCGGCCATGGCTTAACTAGGGCGTGGGGAGTGCCCCGCCATGCGCATCTTCGCGGCCCTCATCGTTCTCCTGGTCGCCCTTCCCGCCCCGGCCGCGGCCCAGGCCCAACCCATCGTCCCGCCCGACTTCCCCGCCTTCCTCGCGCGCGAGGAGCTCGCCGCGGCGGGGGAGACCGCGGGCGCCGTGCGGGTCGTGCGGTTCGTGCAGGTCTCCGACGCCCACATCCTCGACGACGACGCGCCCTACCCGCTGCGCCAGGAGCCGCTCGACCGGCCCGGGCCCCCGTTCGACGGCGCGCAGCGTCCCCAGGAGGAGTACACCGACGAGGTCCTCGACGCCGTCATCCAGGCCATCAACGCCCGCCACGCCGAGGACGCGATGGACTTCGTCATCAACACCGGCGACAACATCGACAACGAGCTGGAGAACGAGCTCATGCGCTTCATCGACAACTGGGAAGGCACGGTCACCACCTCGGGCCCCCTCACCGGCCTGCCCTGCCTGCCCGACGGGCAGTCCGCCGACCCCGACGACACCAGCCAAGATGTGGTGGAGCAGTGCGCCTCCCTCCCGGAGGCGTTGGCCGCGAACCTCACCGGCCTCGCCCCCGGCCTGCCCTGGCTCTCCGCCTTCGGCAACCACGACGGCCTCATCCAGGGCAACGTCCCGGTGGAGCCGGGCTTCAACGACATCGCCGCTGCTTTCGGGCGCCACTTCCTCTCCCAGCCCGAGTACGTCGCCATGCACTTCACGGGCGGCGCCTCCTGCCTGGCGGGTGAGCCGGCCGGCGGCCCCAAGGACGACCTCGGCCACGGCTACGGCCTGGCGGGCGAGCGCCTCTGCGACGGCAACCCCGACAACGACGGCTACTACGCCTTCAGCCTGCGCGGGGTCCGCTTCGTCGTCCTCGACACCGTGAACGACGACTTCGTCGCCGGCAACTCCGGGCTTGCGGACCTGTTCCAGCCCCAGGAGGCGCTCGGCTACGACCTTCTCGGCGGCTACGCGGAGGGCTCCGTGGACCCGGCGCAGTTCGATTGGCTCCTGGGGGAGATCGAGGACCACCGGTCGGAGCTGGTGATGGTCTTCTCGCACCACACCGTGAACAGCATGTTCACCGACTCCGCCGCCAACCCGTGCGACCCGGGCGGCGCCGGCTGCCTCGCCGACCTCCTGCAGGAGGCAGGCTACAAGACCGGCCCCGAGATCATCTCCGCCCTCAGCGGCTACCCCAACGTCGTGGCGTGGCTGGGCGGCCACACCCACCAGCACCGCATCCAGCCCAAGCAGGTCGCCGGCGCCCCCAGCCCCGGTTTCTGGAACGTCGAGACCTCGAGCCTCATCGATGCCCCGCAGGAAGCGCGCGTCGTCGAGCTCTGGGTGGCCGCCGACGGCGCCAAGGGGTTCCTCCTGCTCAAGGACTTCGGCCACGACTTCGCGGTGTCGCAGGGCCTTGCCGAGGGCGACCCGCAGAAGCACCCCGACGCCCCCGGCACCGAGGTCGACCGCGACACCCTGCTGTGGTTCGACATCCCTGGCGAGATCTCCCTCGTCCCCATGGAGGGCCCGGCGCGCCACCTGCGCCTCCGCCTGGTCGCCACCGCCGAGGACGCCGAGGGGTACCAGGGCATGGCGGGCCAGAACGTGACCCTCGTGGTGGAGGCCACGGAGATGGGTGGGCCGCTCGACGGCGTGCCCGTGGAGGGCCTCGTCGTCCGGGTGGAAGGCCCCTTCGCCTGCCCCAGCGCCGATGGGCGACTGCCGCTCCTCTTCGGGTCGGTCGAGCTCTCCCCGGGAGCGAACGGCACCTACACCGGAAACCTGACGCTGCCTGGCTGCACCCACTACCTCACCGTGCGCGCCAACGATCCCCTCGGCCGTTTCGCGGAGACGACGGAGCTGGTGAGCCTGCGCATCAGGCCGGCCGCTGGCGAGGGTGGCGGCAAGGGCTCTCCGGGCCTCGCCTTGCCCGTGCTGGTCGCGGCGGTCGCCGCCGCGCTCGCCGTGGCCCGGCGTCAGAAGAGGTGACGGTCCACTTCGTGGGCGGGACCCGCTGGCT
>DATDQC010000133.1:0-6318 GCA_035292455.1 Thermoplasmatota archaeon | reverse complement strand
CCCGCACCGCGTCGCCCGGCTCCAGGAAGAGCACCGTGACGTTCTGGTTGGCCTGGGCGTCGCGGAAGCGCACCTCGACCGGCACGGCGACGGCGCCGCGGTTGGCGATGGTGGCGCCGCTGGCGTCCGGCGACTCCACCGCGATGTCGGGGAGCTCGATGCCTTGGAGCCAGGTGGCGAAGAAGGGGGCGAGGTCCTCGCCGTAGCTGGCGCTGAAGGCCGCCACCACCTCCTCGTGCCGGAGGACCCCGGAGCCGCCGTGGTTGAGGGCGGCGTGGCGGTAGAGGCCGCGGAAGGTCTCCAGGAACGCGGCCTCTTTGCCGACGTAGCGGTAGTGGGCGTCGAGGACGCGGAGGGCGAGGGCGGTCTTCTCGTAGTAGTCGCCCTGCTCGGTGACCGGGCTGTCGGTGCCGGTGAGGCGGGCCTGCTGCTGGTCGCGCCACTTGCTCTCCATGCTGGCGGCGGCGTCCTCGCGGCCGTAGACGCGGTCGTAGTAGGCGACCTCGGAGAGGTAGGTGGTGAAGCCCTCGGTGATGTAGTGGTCGTTGATGCCGCGGGCCGGGAAGCTGTTGTTGTTGGCCACCTGGTGGCCCCACCAGTTGTGGGTGAACTCGTGGACCACGACCAACTCGTACTGCTCGCCGCCGCCCACCCAGGGGGCGAAGCGCCCGAACTGCTGCGGCACGAAGGGGACGATGGCGCGGTAGAAGTTGAGGCCCATCGTCGTGACGCCGGGCGTGCTGAAGGCGTTCACGGCCACCTTCGCGGGAACCGTCGTGATGCTGGGGTAGGGGAAGGGGCCCATGATGGCCTGCATCTCTTGCAGCGCGCGCTTGGTCATCTCGTGCAGGGTGCGGCCCTGGACCTGCATGTCGGGGTGGTAGTGGGTGATGACCTCGACGCCGCCCACGACGTCGCGAAGGGACGGCAGGTCCTTGCCTGCAAACAGCAGCAGGTACTGGCTCTGCACCTGGTAGGTCTGGTTGACGATGCCGCCCGACTCCTCGGCCGGCCCGGTTGGGAAGGCCGAGAGGACGTAGGTCCAACTCGCGGGACGGCTCAGGTGGACGGTCATGGTGGGCACCGTGTAGGTGGTCGGGATGGGGACGACCCCGAGTTGCGGGAACGCCTGCAGGTCGGAGAGCGGAAGGTCGGTGCCCACGGAACCGCCGCCGAGCATGTAGTCCTCCTCCCAACCAGCGGCCTCGACGACCACTGTGTGGCGGGCGCCGGGAGAGACGTCGCCCGGCAGGGTGGCGTTGTAGACCTTCGCCGCGAAGACGATGTTGATGAGGGCCGAGTTTTCCTGCACCTGGACCTCGGCGGCCTCGCCGTCCACAGTCACCGAGGTGACCCGCATGCCGTCGGTGCTGAGCTCGAAGTAGGGGAGGTCCCCGGGGTAGCGGTTGGCGATGGCGTAGGTGGTCGTGGAGCTGGACTGCTTGGCGACCGGGTCGTGGACGATGGTGGACTCGATGGTGTCCACGGCCCACCAGGCGTGGACCTCGGAGAGGGGCGGGAGGCCGGTCGGGGGGGTGAAGGTACCCGTCGGCAGGACTTCTTCGTCGCCCGAGCCGCCCGAAGAGCAGCCCGCGAGTGCCGCGGCGAACATGGAGGACAACGCAAGGAAGGCAAGGCGCTGCATCAAGCCGGCCACGAGGGGCCCCATCTAAAGGTTTGTTCGACGGGCGTGTCCGACAGGGGAGGTGTCCGACGGGCCAACGGTTTAGACGAGACCGGCTGTCCCCACCCTGTGAAGATCTGGGTGGTGGACAACGGCGGCCAGTGGACCCACCGGGAATGGCGGGTGCTGCGCTACCTCCACCAGGAGACCGAGATCGTGGACAACAAGGCCCCGGTCGCCGAACTCGAGAAGGCGGGGCTCGACGGCCTCCTCCTCTCCGGCGGGGCGCCCCGCGTCGGCGTGGACGGCACCCTCGGGGCCTGCGGCGACTACCTCGACCGCCTCCGCATCCCGGTCATGGGCATCTGCGCTGGCCACCAGTTCATGGCGCGCCACTTCGGAGGCGACGCCGCCCCCGGCAAGTCCCCGGAGTTCGGGGCGGTCGAGATGGAGGTGCTCGAGGAGGACGACATCCTGCGGGGTGTGCCGAAGCGCTCCACGGTGTGGGAGTCGCACCACGACGAGGTCTCGGTGGTCCCCAAGGAGTTCCAGGTGCTGGCCCGCAGCGTCACCTGCCCGGTCCAGGTGATGCGCCACCGCACTCGGCCCCTCTTCGGCGTCCAGTTCCACCCCGAGGTCGAGCACACCCAGGCCGGCGTCACGATGTTCCGTAATTTCGTCCGAATCTGCGAGGAAGCGCGCAAGCGCTGACGAGCACGTCCGGACGCCCCGAGCCCGGCGAGGGGAATCCTTCGGCGCAGCCAAAACCGCGACGAAGGTTGTCCGAATCTGCGAGGAGCAGAAGGCGACGATTCGGTCCTGATTCCGTTCGCCGAAGCCACCGACCTTGCACCTCGAATCAAGGGCAACCGCAGATTGCGCAGATTTTGGTTGCGTCTTAATCTGTGAAATCTGCGTAATCTGCGGCCTCCCTTACGCAGGCCGTCCCGAAAAACCATTGGAGTGCAAAGCCGAAGCCACCCCCAAGCCTTTCATCCCCCGCCCGATGGGCTCGGCGTGGCGAAGGAGGACGCCGAATCCCAGGCCCCCGCCGCACCGCCGTCCGCCCCGCGGCGCCGCATCGCCCTGCCCCGCCAGAGCCAGCTTTTCTTCCTTTTCATCCTGGGACTCGCCTTCTTCCTGACCTGGCTGGTCTTCCGCGACTTCATCATCTACATGGTGACGGGCGTCTTCGTCGCCGTCCTCGCCCTCCCCATCGACAAGTTCTGGGAGCGCTTCTTCCCCAACCGGGTGGCGGCCTTCTTCACCCTGTTCAGCCTGTTCTTCATCCTGACCGTGCCGTTCATCGTCACGGGAATCCTCCTCTACCAGGACGTCTCCGGCATCGCCCAGGACATCAACGACGGCGCCCTCAACGACTGGGCCAACGCCACCTGGGAACGCGTGGACGCCATCGCGCCCGACAGCATCTTCCCGCCGCAGACCGCCGAGGAGCGCAACCAGACGGTGGCCAAGATCGTCAACAACACGGAGGAGAAGACACAGGAGTTCCTGCAAAGATTCGCCCAGGACATGGTGGAGGCCGTGCCGCGCTTCTTCATCGGCATGACCGTCATCCTGTTCGTCGTCTACTACGTCCTCACCGACGGCGAGAGCCTGGTGGCCTACCTGCGCCGCGCGACACCGCTCCCGCCAAAGCAGATCGACTTCCTCCTCGGGGAGGCGCGACGCGGCCTGCGGGCGGTCTTCGCCGGGCAGATCCTCACCAGCGTCATCCAGGGCGCCGTCGGCGGTGTGGCCTTCATCGCGCTCGGCCTGCCCGGGGCCATCCTGTGGTCGCTCGTGATGATGATCTTCGCTCTCCTCCCGGTGGTGGGGGCCTTCCTGGTCTGGATCCCCGCCGGCGTCTACCTGCTGCTCACCGGGCCGCTGTGGAAGGGCATCGCCATGCTGCTGTGGGGCCTCATCGTGGTGAGCCAGGTGGACAACTTCGTCCGGCCCAAGCTCATCGGCAACCGCGCCGACATCCACCCGCTCTTCGTCCTCGTCGGCGTCCTCGGAGGTGTCGCCGCCTTCGGCTTCATCGGCCTCTTCCTCGGCCCGGTCCTGGTCGGCGTCACCCTCTCGGTCCTCAAGGTCTGGGAGCGCGACTACCTCGATCCCCAGGTCGCCAGCGAAGGGGCGGACTGAGTGCCACGCGTCGGCATCGTTCGGGGCTTCCTGGACCGCTGGAAGGGACGCTCCGAGGGACGCATCTTCGTCCTCGGCATCCTAGGGATGGCCCTCGTGCTGGCGGAGCTTGGGTTGGTGTGGCTCTGGCGGCCCAAGTGGGGGGCGGGCCTCTTGGAGATGGTCGGCGTCGAGAACGTCGCGGGCCGGGAGGCGGGCATGCCGCTCGCCGCCCAGGCTGGCGTGCCGGCCTGGCTCATGGCGCAGGTGAGTTTCCTGCAGGACATCTCCATCGTGGCGCTCGCGTTCCCGCTCTTCCTGTACCTCTTGGGGCGCTTCCACGACCGCGACAACCTCCTCATGCGGCGCCTGCGGCGCATCGAGCGCGCGGCCCAGGAGCGGCAGCACCTGGTGGACCGCTGGGGCGCCGTGGGCATCTACGCCTTCATGATCGTCCCCTTCCTCATCAACGGCCCCCTGGTGGGTGCGGTGCTCGGCCGGCTCGCCGGGATGCACACCCGCGCCCTGGTGAAACCGGTGCTCCTCGCCACCGCCACGGCGGCCGCCGCGTGGGCGTACGCCTACGACCGGCTCTACGCCCTGGTGCGGGACGTTGACACGCGCCTCACCGTCGTTCTCACCGCCCTCATCTTCGCGGTCATCGTGACGTTGATGCTGGTGCAGGAGCTTCGTGAGGAGCGGCGGGAACGCGGCGGCGCGCCCCCCGCTGCTCCTTGAGACTTTTGGCAAGGAACCAAGGATGACCAAGGCGGCCGCACGCCACCGGCAGAGCCTTTGAGGCCGCGCCTCCATGGGCTGTTGTGGAAGGACCGCGTGGGTGGCCCCAAGGCGGAGGCCGCCGCGCGCTGGCGCCCTGGCTCCCCGTGCCGCCTCTACGAAGCGACATCAACGCCGCGGTCTACGTCAACTGGCTGGTTCCCACGTCCGCGTTGGCTACGCATATTCCGCCGCCTCTTGAGCTCCAGACCGTCGGCGCCAGCGAAAAACACGCCGTGGTCACCGTGGTGGTGTTCCGCCACGGCCACTTCGGCTTCCGGTTCCTGGGGCCGCTGCGACGTTTGGCGCCCAGTCCAATCCAATCCAACTGGCGGACCTACGTCCGCAACCCTGGCACGGGACGCCGCGGCGTCTTCTTCCTGACCACCACCGTAAGCAACCTACTCTACACCCTTATGGCAAGGCTGACAGCCGACAACGTCCCCATGCACAGGCCGCGTCGCAGCCGCATCGAGACCCGGCCTTCCGGAACGGTCACGGTCTTGCTGCAAGGAGGTCGCGGGGGCACGCCCGACCTGGCGGGACAATGGCAGGAGACTCCTGTACCCCCTGGAGGGCCCTGGGCACTCGGGTTCCGCGACTGGGATGCCATGCTGGGCCATATCGTGCCGCAAGAGCGCTCCCTCGCGGTCCGCAATGGTCGAGTTGTGCGCCTCGACCTGGAGCTGGAGATTCCCCTTGGACACTTGCGGCCGTTGCGAGGTCAGGTGCGCACGACCTTCCTGACGCCTCTCGTGGGTAATCTGCCATCGTGGGCGTTCTGGACGCCTAAGGTCCGGCTCGGCTACCACGCCCAGAGGCGGGACCGGAAGGAGGAACCGCATGGTTGAGCCATTCGATGTCGTGACTGGTGCCTTCGGGCAGACCGGCCACGAAATCGCGCGCGTCCTGCAAGGACGCGGTCGGCGGCTGAAGACCATCACACGCGCGCCCGCCTGGCTTGGAGTCCAAGCCGGCATCCCCGTCATTCCTCCAGCTTTCCACGACCCCGTAGTCCTGACCGAAACCCTGCGCGGGTGTGGAGTGTTGTACTCGGCGTACTGGTCCCGCTTCCCAATCCGAGGTTCTTACCAGTCTTTCGTGGACAACGCCCGCGTGCTGTTTTCCTGTGCGCGTCGGGCCGGCGTTCGCCGCATCGTCCAGGTCTCGGTGGCCCACGCCGAGCGGGACCTTCCCCACCCCTACTGGCAGGGGAAGGCGCGTCTGGAGGCCGCCCTGCGGGACTCCGGCGTGCCCTATTCCATCCTGCGCCCTGCCCTGATCTTCGGCGCGCAGGACACTTTGGTGAACAACCTAACGTGGGTGATGCGCCACGCCCCGGTACTGCCCATCCCGGGGCGCGGCGACTACCGCGTCCGTCCGGTGTTCGTCGAAGACCTCGCAGCGCTCGCGGTCGCCCACGGTGCCCTTGAAGACAACGTTGCCGTCGCCGCCGTTGGGCCAGAGGTGTTCCGCTACATCGACTTCGTGCGCCGGGTTCGCGACGCCGTCGGCTCGCGCTGCATCGTCCTTCCCTTCCCGCTTCCCTTGGTCTGGCTCGGCGCCAAGGCGATGTCGCCGCTCGTCCACGACACTCTCCTGACGTGGTCGGAATTGCAGGGTCTCCGAGCAGGGTGGTACGACGTGGACGGACCAGCGACCTGTCCGACTCGCTTGACGGAGTGGCTTGCCGGAGCCGCTTCTATCCTCGGGACTACTTACCACTCGCAGCGGCTTCGCGCCCAAGCCAAAGAATGGCCGGGACGGGTAAAAACAGAATGAAAAAG
>DATDQC010000132.1:0-4262 GCA_035292455.1 Thermoplasmatota archaeon | reverse complement strand
CAACGGGTCCATGGTGTTGGCCACCCCCGACTCGTGGGCGATGATCTGTTGGGTCCGCAACGCGATGCGCACGGCCTTCTCGGTCGGCAGGGCCAGCGCCTCGTCGAAGCTGTTGGTGTGCAGGCTTTGCGTGCCCCCCATGACGGCCGCGAGGGCTTGCAGTGCCGTGCGCACGATGTTGTTCTCCGGTTGCTCCCGGGTGCAGGAGACCCCGGCGGTCTGGGTGTGGAACCGCAGCAGCCAGGAGCGCGGGTCCTTGGCCCCCGCCTCGTCCCGCATGAAGCGGGCCCAGATGCGGCGCGCCGCGCGGTACTTGGCGATCTCCTCGAAGAAGTCGTTGTGGGCGTTGAAGAAAAACGACAGCCGCGGCGCGAAGTCGTCCACGTTGAGGCCGCGCGCCTGGCCGCGCCGGACGTACTCCATGCCGTTCGCGAGGGTGAAGGCGAGCTCCTGCACCGCCGTCGAGCCCGCCTCGCGGATGTGGTAGCCGGAGATGGAGACGGTGTTGAAGCGCGGCGCGTTCCTGGAGCCCCACTCGAAGGTGTCGAGCACCAGCTCCAGGCTCGGCTCGGGCGGGAAGATGAACATCTTCTGCGCCTGGTACTCCTTCAGGATGTCGTTCTGGATGGTGCCGGAGACCTTGGAGAACGGCACCCCCTGCCGCTCCGCCGCCCCGAGGAAGAAGGCCCACACCATCGGGGCCGGGCCGTTGATGGTCATCGAGACCGAGACGTCCTGGAGCGGAATCCCCCCAAACAGCGTCTCCATGTCCTTCTGGCTGTCAATGGCGACGCCGACCTTGCCGACCTCCCCCTGCGCGAACTCGTGGTCGGAGTCGAAGCCTTGAAGCGTCGGGAAGTCGAAGGCAGTCGAGAGGCCGGTCGTCCCCTGCGAGAGGAGGAACTTGAAGCGCTCGTTGGTCTCGCGCGCCGTGCCGAAGCCGGCGAACTGCCGCATCGTCCAGAGCCGGCCGCGGTACATGGTGGGCTGCACGCCGCGGGTGTAGGGGAACTCGCCGGGGAAGCCGAGGTCGCGGTCGTGGTCGAAGCCGACGCGTTCGAGGTCGTGGCGGTCGTAGAGCCGCTCCACCGGGACGTTGGAGACCGTGACGAAACGCTTGCGCCGCTCCGGCGACTTCTCCAGCGCCTTCCTGAGCGTGCCCTGCTCCCAGCGCTCGCGGGCGCTGAGGCCTCCCGGGGCCTTCACCGGCGGCGTGGACGGGGCCGGCGCCTTGGGCTTCTCCTGGTGGGTCGCCGCGGGCTTCAACGGTTCAAGTGAGGTTGAAGGGGCAAAAGAAGGTGGCGGCCTCAGAAGTAGGGTTTCCGCTCCGATTTCTTCGCCATCGCCTTGAGGACCTCGCCGGTGTCGGTGACGATGCACTCGACGCCCCACTTCACGAAGGCGGCCGCCTTGTCGGCGTCGTTCACGGTGTAGGCGCCGAGGCGGAACCCCTTGAGGTGGAGCGCCTCCGCGACCTCGGCGGTGAGGTAGTCCGCCTCGGCCATGAGCCAGCGGCACTCGGTCTCACCCGCCGCCTTCACCTCGTCGGCGTCCACGGAGCCGAGGACGATGAGCCCGCGGGGCACCTCCGGGGCGTGCTCGAGGGCGGACTGGAGCGCGACGGGGTCGAAACTCGACAGGAGGGTGCGCCCTTCGAGGCGGTGGTGGTGGATGAGGTGGAGCGCGGGCTCGGCGGCGGCCGGGGTCTTGAGTTCGAGGTCCCACAGCCCTTTCCACTCCCTGAGCGCCCGCATGAGGTCGTCCAGCCGGGGAACGGGGCCCGCGGGGGTCGGGTAGCTTCGGAGGTCGTCGTACCTCATGTCAGCGACACGGCCGTTGCCGCTCGTGGTGCGTTCGATGCCGGCGTCGTGGAGGACCACCACCTCGCCGTCGGAGGTGACCCGGAGGTCCATCTCGATGGCGGGGAACCCGGCGATGACGGCGGCCTGGAACGCGGTGAGGGTGTTCTCGGGGAGTTCGGCCGAGAGGCCGCGGTGGGCAGCGCAGAACGCCGGCACGCCGTGGACACCGACATGCGGGACTTGATGCTTTTCAGTAGGTTTCTCATCCGACTTGGGGACGCCGCGAAGCGACGGAGCCTTGCCGGGAGGTCGCGGAGGGCGGGCTCGCCCTCCGCGCGGGGGGGGAGAGGGCGGGGGGCAGCGCCCCCCGCGGCCAGTCGGAGGCTGGCCTGGGGGTCGAGGGGGCGATGCCCTTCGGTCCAAAGGGATAAAGTGGGACCCCCCTTGGACCGCCCAAGCCCCTTCCCGGTTGGGTTCGGGGCGGCCCTGAACGGGTCCGGGTGCATCCTCCATGTCGTCGCTCGCCAAGGGTCTCGAAGGCGTCATCGCGGCCCAGTCGGCCATCTGCTTCATCGACGGCGAGAAGGGCATCCTCTCCTACCGCGGCTACGACATCCACGAACTCGCCCCCAACTCGACGTTCGAGGAGACCACGTTCCTCCTCTGGGAGGGGCGGCTGCCGACCAAGGCGGAGCTCAAGACCTTCCGCGAACAGCTCGCCGCCCACCGGGAACTCCCCGCCTTCGCCATGCGCATCCTCACCTACTGCGCCCCGGTGATGGGGCCGATGGACGCGCTGAGGACCACGGTGAGCGCCCTTGCCGGGGAGCGCAAGGACGCCGAAGCCGCCACCCTCGTCGCCGACCGCCCCAAGGCGACCGAGACCACGGCGCAGATGGCGACCATCGTGGCCGCCTACCACCGCATCCGCAGCGGCCGGCCCCCCATCGTCCCCGACCCCAAGCTCTCGCACGCCGCCAACTTCCTCTACATGCTGACCGGGGAGCGGCCGACCCCGGCGGCGGAGAGGGCGATGGACGTCGCCCTCATCCTGCACGCCGACCACGACCTCAATGCCTCCACCTTCTCGGCGCGCGTCACCGCCGCCACCCTCAGCGACTACCACTCCGCCATCACCTCCGCCGTCGGCACCCTCAAGGGCTCGCTGCACGGCGGCGCCAACATCGAGGTCATGAAGGCGCTCCTCGAGATCGACCGCAGCGGCCTCGCCATCGAGAACTGGGTCAAGGACCGCCTGGCGCAGAAGCGCAAGATCCCCGGCTTCGGCCACCGCGTCTACAAGACCCTCGACCCGCGCGCCATCCACCTTGCCAAGCTGTCGAAGGACCTCGGGGAGCAGGCCAAGAACACCAAGTGGTACGACATGTCGGTGCAGCTCCAGAAGATCATGAAGGCCGAGAAGGGCATCGAGGCCAACGTGGACTTCTTCTCCGCCTCGTCGTACTACGTCATGGGCATCCCGCTCGACCTCTACACCCCGATCTTCGCCCTCGCCCGTGTCGCCGGCTGGTCGGCGCACGTCCTCGAGCAGCACGGCGACAACCGCCTCATCCGCCCGCTCTCCGAGTACACCGGCGAACTTGGCAAGAGGTGGGTCCCGGCCGAGAGGCGGACGGCGCCGGTGCTGGCGACCAAGAAGGCGTGAGCCGGAAAGGCACCCTCTTGTAGCAGGAAAGGGATTGGGTGGTGGCCGGTGCCGCATCGGCTTGAGGCGACGCATGGACACACCGACTTCCAACGGCAACCCGACCAAGGTGGCACGGCTCCTGGCCGCGCTCCGCATCTGCCTCGGAGCCATCTTCCTGTGGGCCTTCCTTGACAAGACCTTCGGCTTCGGCTACACCACGCCCTCCTCGCGCGCCTGGCTCAAGGGAGGCAACCCCACCGAGGGCTACCTCGCCTCATCGTTTGGCCCCTTGGAGAAGATCTACCACAGCATGGCGGGGAACGCCGCGGTGGACCTCCTCTTCATGGCAGGCCTGCTGGCCGTCGGGCTCGCCCTTCTCCTTGGGGTCTGCATGAGGCTCGCCGGCGGCGCCGGGGCGGCCATGATGCTCCTCATGTACGTCTCCCACCCGCTGCCATGGGCCACCCCCAACGGGACCCACCCGTTCCTCGACGAGCACATCACGCAGGCCTTGCTCCTCCTCCTGCTGGGGGCCACGGCGAGCGGCGACACCTGGGGCCTTGGTCGCTGGTGGAAGGCCAAGCCGGCGGTCCGAGAGCGGTCCTGGATGGCCTGAGGGGCCAGCGTCAGGCTGAAGGCTGGACGCCCCCTTGGCGGGGCGTTGAAGGCCGCCTTCTTTCGCCGCCACGGTGGGCTCGACGTCCTCGAGGTCGGCGACCTCCCCGCGCCGGCGCTCGGCCCCGGCGACGTCCGCGTCAAGGTCAAGGCGGCGGCCCTCAACCACCTCGACCTCTTCGTGCGCGACGGCTGGC
>DATDQC010000131.1:0-6196 GCA_035292455.1 Thermoplasmatota archaeon | reverse complement strand
GCCGTAGACGAGGTAGACGTCCGCCCGCCCTGGCGGGCCGTACATGCTGCGGTTGCGGGCCGTCGGCCCGAAGCGGGCGTGGCTCGCCCCGTCGTGCTCGCCGACGTAGGCCTCGGTCTCGGTGATGCGGGCGCGCCGCCGCACGCCGCGCACGTTGGCGGCCAGCACCTTGCCGAGGAGGTCGCGCGCCAGGGCCTCGCCGCCCTTCGCGAAGAAGCCGAGCGGAAGCAGGCGGCCCACGGCGGCGCCAAAGCGGCGCCGGTTTCAGGCCTTCGCAGGGACGCCGGGCCGGCGTGCGTCCCGCAACCCCTTGAGGGCGATGGCCTCCTCGATGGGCGCCTCTGGCCCGTAGGTCACGACCAGGGTCCCGAGGGCGCCGCAGCGGCCGCATTTGACGGAGGCGATGGCCGCCTCGCCGTCCGGGTTGGAGGCCCCCTCGAAGCGGTCGAGCGCCTGCAGGGTGACCTCGCCCGGCGGCTGCTCGGCGCGGCAGGTGAAGCAGACGACGCGGCCGGCGGCGCGAACACCGAACTGGCCGCGGTACCCCTCCGCCTCGCGGCGGGCGAGCGCCTCGAGGAGGGTCCCCTCGGAGCCTGCCGGGGCGGCCATGGCGTGGCATCGCCCGCCGAGGTTCTTTTGGCTTTCCCTGCGGACCCTTCAAGGCCCCCGACGGGGTGGGGGCGGCATGGAACCCGACGGCCTCCTGGAGCCCTCCACGGCGGAGCGGCTGCGGCGGGCCCGCAGCGGCGAGGAGGTGGCGCGCCGCCTCCGCGTCGCCGACTTGGAGGTGGGCGACGTCGGAATCCTCGAGGCGGTGGTGCGCACCGTCTCCCCGGTACGGTCCTACAACCGCAAGCGCGGCGGCGAGGGCCTGCTCTGCCGCGTCACCCTCGAGGACGGCTCCGGCGAGGTGGACCTCGTGCTGTGGGACGACGAGGCCCGGCTCGCCAAGGACGGCCCCTTCCGGGCCGGGTCGGCGCTCCGCATCGCCGGCGCCACGGTGCGGACCGGCTGGAAGGGAGGCATCGAGCTCTCGCTCGGGGACGCCGAGGTCACCGAGGCGGCACCCCCCTCCGCCGCCTCCGTCCTCGAAGGCGTGCTCAGATCGCTGGCGGAGGCCGAAGCGGTCGGGTCTCCCCCCGCCGTCCGCTTCCGCGCCGAGGCGGTCGTCGAGACACCGGCAGGCCCCGTCCGGATTGTGGCCTGGGACGCCCTCCTCCTGGAGATGCGGCGCCGCGGCGTGGGCGCACCCGTGGCCCTCGAAGGGGTCGCCCCCCACCCGTTCCTCGACGGCTGGTGGGTGGCAGGCCCGGGGGCCCGCCTCCGCAACGGATAAGTGCACGACTTCGTGCCGCGGGCCATGGCCAAGAAGGAGGGCGGGCTCCCGGTGGTCCGCATGACGACCAACCGCGGCGCCATCGATGTCGAACTGTTCGCGAAGGACGCCCCGAAGACGGTGGAGAACTTCCTCAAGCTCACCAAGCAGGGCTACTACAACGGCCTGCACTGGCACCGCGTCATCTCCGACTTCATGGTGCAGGGCGGCTGCCCCCATTCGCGGGCTAAGGGCAACTCGCGCGCCGGCACCGGCGGCCCCGGCTACACCTTCGGCGACGAGATCCGCGGCAACCCGCGCCGCCACGGCGCCAAGGTCCTCTCCATGGCCAACGCCGGGCCCAACACCAACGGCTCGCAGTTCTTCATCACCCACAGCCCGCAGCCCCACCTCGACGGCAAGCACACGGTGTTTGGCCACGTCGTCGCCGGGGAGTCCGTGGTGGACGCCATCCGGCAGTGGGACGAGATCCAGAAGGTGGACATCGTCGAGGGGGCCTGAGGCGGCTTGGCCACCTGGCGAATCCACGTCGTCGCCCCCGACACCGCCACGGCGCAGGCGTTCAAGGAGCGCTTCTTCAAGAAAGTCTACTCCGAGGCGGGTGCCAAGGTGACCTTCGAGGTCCCGGAGACCCTGGAGAAGGACGCCGACGCCATCGTCGCCGCCGCCAAGGCGGACGGCTTCAAGGCCGAGAAGGAGAAGTTCGTGGACCCCCTCGAATCGGTCGAGGGCGGGGCCGACTTCTGGTAGTCGAAGGCCCTCCCAACGGGCCCCGGAATCTTTAATGCGGCTCTCTCTCTCTCCGAGGTATGGCCAGCGCACGAACTTGGCTCATGTCCATGCTCATGACCTCCATGGCAATCGCAGCGGTTCAGGGCGGTTCTGCGGCGACTTCGGGCTGGGCATATGCAGAATGCGGGGAGGATGCGTTCAGCGCCCTCTGGTGGCTAAGCGTCGGCGCTGGCGGAGACTCGGAGGGCACAATCCTGGATGTCGGCTCCACGTATCACGCCCAAGGTGGCGGGACACACCTCCCTGAAGATATTGATGACGGCGCCTGGCCCGTCAAATTGTATGCGCACGTAGACGAGCGGAACGGGTTGCTGGTTCCAATCTTCACTGCCGCAAGCGTCGAGGGGAGCGCACAAGCAAGCTATCTCAACAAGCCCTTTGAACAGGATGAAGCCACCGACGACACGTTCTGCGGCCCGACCCAATACGACTCGCTAAAAATGAACGTGCGTTTCGCCCCCCCGGTGTCCGTGGATTGCTCCGATTCGGACCCCACGTTTGCCGGCACCTTCACCGGTGTTTGGTATGCCCAGGGGAATTCTAACGATGGCACCCTGGAGATTTTCGCGGCCGCCACGGACTCCGACGGCGTGGACAAGAACTACCGCTGGGATGATTCGGTGACCATCACCAACCAAGCGGAGGACTATGATGAAATTAGTGAAATTCCCTCGGGCGCCACCCGCGTCGCAGTCTTCAGGATCATCGTGAACCAAGCGGTGTGCATGGTGACCACCGACGCGCAAGGCTTGCCCATGACCCTCAACGATTTGGATCAGTAGGAACCGGCCAAGAATGACGGCGGCGTCTCAATCCCGAGGGTTCGCCCTCTCCCTGCTTGCTGTTCCGTTGTCTCTTCTGGCGGGGTGCTTTGGATTTGGCGGCCCTGCGAATTGCGGCGTCGAGATTCCTCGTGTCCAAGGGGGTGACGAATTTCTCTACGACGCACAGGGATTGCTACGCTTTGTGGATTTGGAGCCGATTGCAGATTGGCTCGGCGACTCCTCGGATGGTACCAACTCGGCCCTCAACGTGCCACCCGGCACCACGCTCCGGGTCCGGGTTTCGCAGGAGCCGTCGCCACGCCTCAGTTCCCAAGGGTTCTTGCGATACGCCTTTCAGGCGAGCTTTTCCGTGGAAGTACCTGGACGTGAGGGGGGCATAGAGTTCGCCGACGAATGGATTGGCACGGATAACGCACAACCCATTCAGACCGTGCTGCGAAACGTTCTCTCCGAAGAGGACCAAGTTCTGCACTTCATTCGCCATACCCGCTACAACCGAGTGCCCCTCCTCCTTGGTCCGCTTTTCGCGGGACAAACGCTTGAAGACGGGATGGCGGGCGAAGTCAACATCCCCCCCGAACGGGGGTTCCCGGGGATTGGGGAAGGGGTGTCCAGCGTGGGGTCGATTCGATGGGACGTGGAGACCTCTTGGGAGAAATCGGCGTGCGAGGCGACTGTGAAGGTCGTATACGTCCTTGAGGAAATCAAGGGGTCCGCCCTTGAGGACCACATCACGTTGCGGTTGAGAAACGGTACACCTCTTCCCGTGGAATACTCCATGCAGGACCAGTTTCGGCCGGCCAAGTCGAATCTTGTTCTGTCTTCTTTCATCCCGGGAAACGGTCCCGCATTGCCTCTTTTCAGCAGCGTTGACCCTGCCGAGAGCAGCATGCATCCCGTAGCGATTTTCGAGGGTTGTCCAAGGGGCGACTTCACGTCGTTTCCGACATCGTGCTTCGAAGCGCGAGCCGCACTTGGGCAAGACGCGGCCACTTCGCTTTGGCTGGAGCAGCACCCGGCCGCAGAGGTCGCGAAAACCGTCCACCTCCAAGGAGCACAGGATTCTGGTGTTGTCGATCGCTGGGAATTTACCTATGCAGATTCGGGAGGGGGATACATGTTCCAGGTGGACCGAAAATCTCCTCTCGTTGGAATTGTTCCGGTGCCCGCCAATGAATTCGAAGTCACCGGCATGCCCGCGGATTCTCAGGAAAAACCACCCGCCGGGGTCGCTTCGCCGGCGGGATATGAATTGGAGACCCTTCACCGCTACGCCTACGGCGGCACGGAACCCGAGGTTTTGGACTGCCGCTGGAGTCAGGGTTACTGTGGGATTGGAACCCATCAAGGGACCGGTATGCTGCGAGCCGGCGAGCCGGGGTCTGCCATAAGCTGGGTTGGCTTGATGGTGGAAATCCAGACCGGTTTGGTCCTTCAAGAAGCAGGATACGACGCCCGCGCGATAGGTCCCCCGGTCTGAGTGCGCAGGAGACATTTCCACAAGAACCCCAGCTAGGCGACCCCGACAAACCTTAAACGGTGGACCTGGCGTCGCGCGCCCATGCGCCGCCTCCTGGTGCCCCTCCTGGGCGCCTTGTTCCTGGTCAGCCTGCTCCCCACCCCCGTGCAGGCCCTGCCCGCCGTCCCCTACTGCGCCGGCTCCGTGAGCCCGGTCGCCCCCTCTGCGGGCGCCCCCGCCACCATCATGCCGGAGGCCTGCGAGCAAGCCACCAGCCGCGTCTTCCCAGAATCCATCTTCCTCCCGGAGTACGCCGCCGCCGGCAACACCGGCTACGCCACCGACTTCGTGAGCTTCTTCGAGGCCCAGGCGGGCCTGGAGTACCTCAACGCCACCTACCCCGACTGGATCGAGATCCACACCGTGGCCGAGTCCTACGGCTGGCCCGCCACCCCCGGCGGCGAACTCGTCCACTCCCCGGTCTACGTCGTCGAGGTCACCAACGAACAAAGCCCGGTCCCGCTCGACCAGCGGCTCGAACTTCTCTTCATGCTCTCCATCCACGGCGTCGAGAAGGGCGGCCGCGAGGGCGGCCTTCGGGTCATCGAGGACTTCGTCAAGAACATCGGCGTCGCGGCGGAGACGGTCCAGAACGGCGCCGGCATGCCCACCCCGCTCGGGAAGCCCACTGGGGGCAAGGTCACCACCTACCGCGACTACCTCGACTTCACCCGCATGTTCTTCCTCTTCCCCAACCCCGACGGCTGGACGCACGACGAGCTCCCGTACGTGGCGAGCGGCGGCGTGTGCGGCGGCAACGGTGCGCTCATGTGCCGGGCCAACGGCAACGGCACCGACCTCAACCGCCAGACCCCCACCATCGGCTGGCAGCTCATCAACGAAGGGGCCGGCCGCCTCCCGGTGAACGAGCCGGAGGCGGTGGGCTACCTCAACTGGCTGGTCGAGGGCCATGAGTGGAACTACGCCATCGACATCCACGGCATGCTCAACCACCAGAACTTCCTCGCCATCATGATGCCGGCCGGCTCCGCCTCCTCCCAGGAGATGCTGCGCTCGACCCGGCTCGCCGAGACCCTCAAGGAGCGCGTCAACCTCGACCCCCACTTCGCCCAGTGGACGACACTCCTGGCCGTGAGCGCCCAGGTGGGCGACGCCGAATGCGAGCAGGGACCCCCGGCCCCGTGCAGCATCCCGCTGCCGGTCCTCGGCCCCACCCGGATCCGCGACGTCGGCTCCGAGGAGTTCGCCGACTGGAGCACGGTGTGGGACGCCATCGGCTACACCGACTCCGGCACCTCGGGTGACTTCTTCGCCCAGCAGAACGGCCTCAACGCCCCCGGCTACGACATCGAGATGGCCTACAACCACCTGGTGGCCGACTCCGCCTATCCGGGCATCGGCGCGTTCTGGAACGACTACCACATCCACAGCGTCCGTCACATCGTCAAGTCGTTCCTCGACGCGGCGGCCCTCGACGTCAAGGTCTCGCTCGAGACGAACGGCCACCGCACCGCCTACGTCAAGCCCACCTTCGTCGCGACCAGCCTGGACGACGAGTCCTTCACCCCGGGCGGCTGGGCGGACGCCAACCCGAACGACGACCACTTCCAGTACAGCGCCGAGGCGCCCATCATGGCGACCCCCGGCAAGTACTGGACCGACCTGCAGCCGTTCGTGCGCGACGGCGAGGCGCCCGGCGTCCTCACCGCCCTCGACGCCTCGCGCGTCTCGGGCTCCGCGCTCGACGGCTACGACACCTTGGTCATCCCGGGCTCCGCCATCCGCGACCTCGAGGCCGAGGAG
>DATDQC010000130.1:0-2057 GCA_035292455.1 Thermoplasmatota archaeon | reverse complement strand
GCCGGTGGGTCGTGGGGGTCGGCATGGCCCCCCGGGGCGAGGTCGGCCTCATCTTCGCCGCCCTCGGCCTCACCGCGGGGCTCATCGCCACCTGGCAGTACACCGCCCTCCTCCTCGTGGTCATGGCCACCACCTTCGTCACCCCTCTCTGGCTGCAGCGCCTCTCCGGCTCGTTCGCGGGCGAACTCGACTTGGAGGGGATGAAGAACCGGGACCGCATCGCCAAGGACACGGAGCCGTAGCATGGTGCGCCACCTGGTCTCCATCCACGACCTCTCCGACGCCGACATCGGGGCCATCCTCGACCGCGCCGAGGCGATGGAGCGCGATCTTCGCAAGGTCCGCAACCTCTTCGAGGGGCGCATCGTCTGCACCGCCTTCTTCGAGCCCTCGACGCGAACCCGCCTGAGTTTCGAGTCGGCGGCCTTCCGCCTCGGCGCCGGCGTCATCGGTTTCAGCGACCCGCTCTCCACCTCCACCTCGAAGGGCGAGACGCTGGCGGACACCATGCGCATCCTCTCCGGGTACGCCGACCTCATCGTCATGCGCCACCCCAAGGAGGGGGCGGCCAAGGAGGCGGCCGCGGTCGCCACCGTGCCGGTCGTCAACGCCGGCGACGGGCCCGGCGAGCACCCGACCCAGACCCTCGTGGACCTCTACACCATCCACAAAGAGCGGGGCGCCATCCGGGGCGTCAAGGTGGGGCTGGTCGGCGACCTCTTCCATGGCCGCACCGTGCACAGCCTGCTTCCCGCCCTCGAGCGCCTGGGGGCCAAACCGTTCGCGGTCGCCGCCCCCGGCCTCGGCCTCCCGAAAGGTGTTGGCGCCAACGTCCCGGCGCTCGACCTCGAGGCGGCTGCGCGCGAGTGCGACGTCCTCTACGTGACGCGGGTGCAGCGGGAGCGCTTCAAGTCGGAGAGCGAGTACGAGAAGGTGCGCGGCTCGTTCCGGGTGGACCGCGCCCTCCTGGAGCGCACCCACTCGCGGGCCATCGTCCTGCACCCCCTTCCGCGCATCGACGAGATCCACACCGACGTTGACGCCACACCCGCGGCCAAGTATTTTGACCAAGCCCGGCATGGCGTCCCTGTCCGCATGGCCGTCCTCGCCTTCCTTCTTGGGGGAGCCAAATGAAGGAGTTCAAGATCGTCCCCATCCGCAACGGCACCGTGCTCGACCACATCGAACCGGGGAAGGGGATGGAGATCCTCAAGGCGCTCGGCTACCCCATCGCCGGCTCCTCCAAGGTGGTCTCGCTCGCCATGGGCCTGCCCTCGGCGCGCGGCGCCGTGAAGGACGTCCTCAAGTTCGAGGACGTCGAGCTCTCCCCCAAGGACCTCGTGGCGGTGCGCAAGATCTCCAAGCGCGGCACCGTCTCGGTCATCCGCAACTACGACGTGGCGGAGAAGCAGCGCTGGAACCCCTGACGGTCCGGCGCGGCCCTGGAGCGGAACCCCAGCAGCGGCTCCGCTCGTTCCCTCGGGTCGGAGAAAGAACCGGCTGGACCGACCCGTGAGGGCCGGCCCAGCCGGAGGAAGGGTGTGCTGGCCTCACGAGGAGGGGATGGGATGCACTCAGAAAGAATCCAGCGCAGCCTCTTCCGTAGCTACCCTTATTTCCTGTCCATATAAACGTATTACGTTTCAACCCCCTTCGGGAGCACCTTCCTGGGCCACTGCTCGGCCGTCCAGTACCCCTCGGGTTCAGGTCCGGGTCCGGCCAAGACCTCGGCGACCGTGGCGGCCAGCCTGAGCCGGGGAATCTGGCCCCGGAACCGGACCGCCCGCTCGTCGAGGATGACGGCAACACCGCGGTCGGCCGGTCCCCGGATGAGCCGACCGATGGCCTGGCGAAGGGTGCGGGAGACGGGATGGTGGACCGCCACCTGCCAGCCGGAACCGGCGACCCGGTCGTAGTGGTGGATGAGCGCCTGGCTGCGGGCTGAGGGGCGAGGGTAGGGGACGGCGAAGACCAGAAGGTTCTCCATCGCCTCCCCTGGAAAATCGAGTCCCTCGGAGAGGCGTCCCCCGAGCACCCCCGCTAGGATGGCGGCCCCC
>DATDQC010000129.1:0-3488 GCA_035292455.1 Thermoplasmatota archaeon | reverse complement strand
GGGACAGGTGAACCATGCCCGCCAAACCCTCGCCCGCCAAGACCCACCCCAAGGGCCGCGCCGACGGCCAGTGGATGCACGCCCACCGCACCGCCAAGATCGTCGAACTGGTCTCCTCCTCGACGCGGAGCTTCGAGGACGCCATCAAGAACGCCGTCAAGGACGCCGCCATGACGACCCGCGGCCTCTCCGGGGCGCACGTCCAGAACATGTCGGTGCGCATCCAGGACGGCAAGATCGTCGAGTACAAGGTCAACCTCAACGTCGCCTTCGGCATCGAGCGGACCGGGCACCCGTAGGCCGCACGCCGCGCCGGGTCACGACGGCCGAGGAGCGATGCGCCCGAACGAGCCGAGCGTCACGACGGCGGCGGTCCCCTGCATCTCCTCGGTGCGGCCGTCGGCGCGCACCAGGCGCCCGTTCGCGACACCGTCGAGGACGAGGTCCACCCCCCAGCAGGTCCAGCGCGAGCCCCACACCGGTCCTCCTTCCCCGCCGTAGGGGACCTGGCGCGGCAGCGCGGTGGCCGCGGACTTGAGGACCATGCGGACCGAGCGCACCGGCCCCTCGGTCGCGTCGAGATGGCCCGAGACGGTGCGGCCGTCGGGGGACTCGCCGATGCGGAGGGCGCCGGGCGGCACCCGCAGCGCCTGGCATTCCGGGTAGCGCTCCCGGAGGAACGCCTGGCCGAGCACGGAGTTGACGTAGACCGCCGCAGGGTCACCCGTGGACTTGCCAAGAACGATGAAGGTGTCGAAGACGCCGTGGGTGGGGCTGCGGATGCGGCACCACTCGTACTTCCCCGGGACGTGCGCGAAGGGGGCGAAGAACTCGTACGCCACGTCGGGGCCGTCAGGGGGGCGAAGGAAGGGGGGAGCCCGGGCGGCCACGGTTCCAGGAGCAGGGTGACCGGGCTACAAGGCCACCGATTGGGCCATGCCCGCCAAGGTCGCCGCGAAGTGTTGCATGGATTGGTAACAATCCTCCTGTCGATATGTGCAGGTCCTTCAGGTGAAGCGGACCTTTTCCCGGCACACTTATAGGAGACGGGGGGCCTCCGCTTCCTGGGATAGGGGTGCACTGCCGCGCCTGGGCTGCCGAGGCGTAGCCCAGGCAGGCCACCCTCCGTCCCGGTTGGGCCATCCATGCACCTCCGAGAAGTCCAGATGGAGAACTTCAAGAGCTTCGGCCGCAAGCTCACGGTCCCCTTCGAGCCCGGGTTCACCGGCATCACCGGCCCCAACGGCTCCGGGAAGTCCAACATCGGCGACGCCATCCTCTTCGTCCTCGGCCCCAACTCCCCGCGCGCCATCCGCGCCGGGCGCCTCAGCGACCTCGTCTTCAACGGCGGCGAGAAGGGCAAGGGGGCCGACCACTGCGAGGTCAGCCTGGTCTTCGACAACCGCGACCGCGTCCTCCCCGTCGAGTCCGACGTCGTCACCCTCACCCGCCGGGTCCGCCTCAACCCCAGCAAGGCGGAGCCCGACGGCTACTACTCCTACTTCTACGTCAACGGCCGCGCCTCCCAGAAGAAGGAGTTCGTGGACCTGCTGCAGCACGCCGGCATCAGCGCCGACGGCTACAACATCACCCAGCAGGGCGACGTGCAGAAGATCGTCAACATGACGACGCTGGACCGGCGCCGCATCCTCGACGACATCGCCGGCATCACCGCCTTCGACAAGGACATCGCCCAGGCCGACGCCCGCAAGGGGGACGTCCTCGCCAACCTGGAGCGCATCAAGATCGTCCTCGACGAGATCGGCCGCAACCTCGCCCAGCTCGACAAGGACCGCGGCGCGGCACAGCGCTACCGCGAGCTCCAGGACTCGGTCCGGCGTCTCAAGGGGCTCATGGCGATGGCCCGCAAGGGGGATCTCGAGGCGCAGGTGGCCCAGGTGAACCAGCAGGTGGCGCAGTTTGGCGAGGAGCGCGCCAAGCTCGAGGCGCAGCTCCAGAAAGTCCAGGCCCAGGTCAAGGAGACCCAGGCGCGCTTCGCGGAGGCCGAGGCGCAGATCAAGGAGCAGGGGGGCGAGGAGGTGCAGCGCCTGCAGGGCCAGATGGAGGGTGCGCGCGACACCATGGTCCGCCTCGAGGAGAAGATCAACTTCGCCAAGTCGGAGCTCGCCGCCGCTGCGGAGGGGGCGGTCCCCCTCCAGGAGGAGCTCCGCAAGGTGCAGAAGGAGCTTGAGCGCACCCGCAAGGCGCACGGTTCGTGCGAGAAGGAGGCCGCCACCGGGGCCGAAGCCCTCGACGCCCGCAAGAAGGAGCTCGACGACCTCAGGGAGCACATCAGCAAGAGCGACTCGGGCGCCATGCAGGTCAACCGCGACCTTGCCCGCCTCAAGCAGGACCACGAGAAGGCGCAGCTCGACCTCCACGAGGCGCAGCTTGAGCTCGACCGCACCGCCGAGCGGCTGCGGACCGTCGAGCGCGCCGTCGCCGACCTCGACCTCGAGGAGCAGGCGGCCCGCAAGGAGGCCGACGAGACCTCGTGGGGCCTCAAGGAACTGAAGGAGGACACCCAGGGCGCCGGGAAGAAGCGCAAGGAGCAGGAGAAGTCCCTCTTCGACCTCCGGAAGAAGCAGGCGGAGCTCCAGAAGGACGCCGAGGAGCTCGAGAACCGCATCCGCCGGCTGCAGCGCGAGCTCGCCGAGCTGCGGGCCGGCGAGGAGGCCGCGGCGCGCGCCCAGGGCGGCTACGGCAAGGCGGTCGAGGACATCCTCGACGCGCGCGACAAGGGCAAGATCAAGGGCATCGTCGGCACCATCGCGGAACTCGGCAAGGTCGAGAAGCGCCAGGAGAACGCGATGCAGATCGCCGCCGGCAACCGCATGGCCGCCGTGGTGGTCGAGGACGACGCCGTCGCCGCCCAGTGCATCGAGCACCTCAAGAGCCGCCAGTCCGGGCGCGTCACCTTCCTCCCCCTCACCAAGATGGTCCCGGGCCGTCCCCGTGCCCAGGCGCTGATGCGCGCCAAGGCGGAGGGATCGCTCGGCTTCGCCATCGACCTCATCAAGTTCAACGAGCGCTACCGCAACGCCTTCTTCTTCGTCTTCGGCGACACCCTCGTCGTGGACACCATGGCCAACGGCCGCAAGATGATGGGCGGCGTCCGCCTCGTCACCCTCGACGGCGAGCTCTTCGAGGCGTCGGGAGCCATGACCGGTGGCACCACCGGCAAGAAGGGCAAGGGCGACGAGGAGCCCAGCTTCGCCGGGGGCGACCGCGCCCGCATCGACACCCTCCTCGAGGAGGTCACCGCCGCCGAGAAGGCGCAGGCGGAGACGCTCGCCCGCCTCGCCTCGCTCCGCTCCGAGGCCGACGCCACCACCGCGGCGCTCGCCGCACAAGGCCACCACGCTGCCGGAGGCGAGGACCGCGCCAAGGAGGCCGAGCGCAAGCTCACCGCCCTCAAGGAGCGCCTCGGCATGCTCGAGGAGACCCTCGAGGCGCGCCGCAAGGAGCAGAGGGAACTGGAGAAGACC
>DATDQC010000128.1:0-2629 GCA_035292455.1 Thermoplasmatota archaeon | reverse complement strand
TTCAGCATTCTCCGCGAACACGTGGGCGGCTGGGCCGCCGTGGCCCCCTTCTGCAAGCGCATCTCCTCCCCGTCCTCCGGTGAGATAGCCAATCGCCCCTCGTCCACCATATGCGTAGGCATCTCCCCCCGAGACGCCTTCGGAGGTTCCAACCCCCGCTGCCCCATTCTCGCCCACCGCGTGGGCATCCCCTCCATTTGGACTAACGATGTCGGTTCCGTTCGTTCCGTAATCCGTTCTGGTCCTGGACAGCGTCTTGCCTTGCAAGATTTTGACACTGCCGCCTTCGCCGCCGACGCCGCCTAAAATCACAGTCCCTTGCGGGAGGCTGGCGCGAGGCGTCAGGACTGTTCCTGATTCACCGCCGTTTCCTCCGCGAGCCGCCTTCGTCAAACCGCCGCAGCCTTCAAGAACTACGTCTGCCCCCGCACCCCCATTGCCGACCACGAGCGTGCCCGTACCCGTCACGCGTGGAGCATCGAGGATGATGCTGGCACCGAAGCCACCGTTCATGCCGGAAACCAGTAGCGACTTACCGGGAGAGCAGCTGAACGTGAAAACGCCAGGCGCATCCGACCCGTTTGGCATACGCACCACCGCCGATGACGAAAGATGAATGGCCGGCGCACGGACGACGAGTCCCCATGCCTCTTTGAAATGGCAATTGGAGGGAGCCAGTTCAAGAACACCTTGAATTGTGAGCGCCTCTGGAAACCAGATTGTCGTCCACGGCGCTTCACAATCCGCTTGAAACACTAGATGCTGCCCCGGTGGAATGACGCCAGAAATTGACGGATTTACGGCTTCCCGGCTAGTCGCCATGCCTGCAAGGAGGTTGATTGACGCAAGCCCAATTCCGATGAGCCCGGGAAGCCGCATGACTTGCGCAGCCAATGGGTCGCGTCGCTTCTAGCTTTCGCCACCCCTCAAGAGTCGATAGCTGGCGGCGGCAGGCGATGTCTAGATGGGCGGGAGGGGGATGAGATTTGGTCCCTCGGAGCATGGGCCTGCGCCCTTCAAAGACCGTAGCGAGGTGAACAGCATGGCCATGGACAAGGCATTGCCGCCAGGCGGTTAGGTCTTTCCACGTCAGGGAATTGAACCTACTCAGTCGTGCGTCGCTAATTGCAACCCCTAGTGAGGCCGGAAAACACGGGTGATCCTTGACCACCTGTTCGAATGCCGAATCGCCAGTCGGCTAGGGCCTCAACGTCCACAGGACCCCCTTCCCCTGCGGCTCGACGTTCTCGACGTGGAGCCGCCGCCCGATGGAAGAAGGACGGCCAGGGAAGATGGAGGGCCCCGCTCCCCCCACCAGGACGGGCGCCTGGTAGATCGTCCAGCGGTCGCACAGCCCCGCGTCCACGAAGGCGCGCAGCACCGTCCCGCCCCCCTCGACGAGGAGTTGCTCCACGCCGCGCCGCGCCAGGAGGTCGAGGACCGCGTTGAGGTCGAGCCTGCCCTCCTCGGATTCGGGGACGGTGGCGTGCTCCGCCCTGGCCCAGCGCCCCTTCACCCCCTTCGCGGTGACGATGAGCGACGGAGCCGAGCCGTCCGCGACGCGGGCGCCTGGCGGTGTCCGGCCCTTGGCATCGAGGACGACCCGCAGCAGGCGGTGGCCCGGCCGAAGCGGGGCGTGGTCCTCCTTGACCTTGAGGGAGGGGTCGTCGGAGAGGACGGTGTTCACGCCCACCAGGACGGCTTCGCTCTCCGCCCGCAGCAGATGGACGCGGCGCCAGTCCACCTCGTCCGAGAAGGGGAGCGGACTCCCATCGGGTGCCGCAAGCCGGCCGTCCAGGCTGCAGGCGCAGTTGAGGAGGACCACCGGTCGTGCCACGCGCCCGGCATCCTGGCGCCGGAGATAAGCGGGAGGGCGGGCGCCGGTTCAAGTAGGCCGCTCCGCGTCGCCGCGGCGTGGGCGAAACGGCTCCTGCCGCCACCCCGTCGCCGTCTCCACCGCTCCCGCCGACGCCGCCCCTTCCACCGGGGCGCCTCACCGTGATCGGGGTCGGCCACGTCTTCCGCATCGAGGACGCCGTGCGCGAGGCCATCGCCGCGCTGCGGCCCGATGTGGTCTTCGTCGAACTCGACCGCGGCCGCCTCGAGGCGCTCCTGGCCAGGCGGCGCGGCGACAAGATGCCGGAGGGGGAGGGGTTCTGGCAGAAGCGGCTGCAACGCTTCCAGGAAGGTGTCGCCGGGCTCTACGGCGCCCAGCCGGGGGCCGAGATGGTGGCCGCCGTCGAGGGGGCGCGCGCCGTCGGCGCCCGCGTCCTCCTCATCGACCCCCCCGCCCAGGACACCGTGCGCCGGGCGCTGCGGGCCCTCACCTGGAGGGAGCGGCTGCGAGCCGCGCGCATGGCCGCGGGCGGGCTCCTGCGCTCGCTCTGGCCAAGCCGCGGCGCGCGCGCCGCCATCGAGGCCGAGATCAAGCGCTACCAGGAGGACCCCGAGGCGGCCCTGGAGGAGTTGCGGCGCACCTTCCCGACCCTGCACCGCATCGTCATCGCGGAGCGCGACGAGTTGATGGCGCGCCGCATCCGCCGCCACCTCGCCGGCGCCGCCCACGGTGTCGCGGTGCTCGGGGACGGCCACGTCGGGGGCATCCTGCGCAGCCTCGCCGGACTCGACG
>DATDQC010000127.1:0-5668 GCA_035292455.1 Thermoplasmatota archaeon | reverse complement strand
GTCCGCCACGGGGGCCGGATAGAGGACGAAGCGGACCTCCTCGGGATGGGTGACGTCGAACGTCTTCAGGTCGGAGGAGTAGCCAGGCTTGTACGCGCTCAGGTTCCCGAGGACGCCGATGGGGACCTCGGCGCTCGCCTTGCCGTCCGCACCGGTCACCGCAGCCGTCACGTTGGCACCGAAGTCGAAACTGCAGGTCGCGCCCATGAGAGGCTTCTCGCCGGGCTGGACGACGAGGCAGGTGACCGTGACGTGTCTCGGGGGTTCCGGTTCCGGGACCATTTCCCGACAGGCAGCGTCGAAGTCGCCGTGCGGGCAGGGGTCGGGGACGTTGTGGGGCGTGGCGGGGCGGAAAGGAAGGCGGGCGGGCTCACCCGGCATGCGGCCTTCCGTCCGCTCTTCGCCAAACGGCAGCACGCCGCCAAGGCCAAGCCCCGCCGTGATGAGAAGGACGACGGCGACTGCCCACAGCCCATGGAGAATCCAAGGCGCTGCGGCCCGTCTCCTCGGTTCGGGATGCGAGGGGGCAAAGCGGTTCAAGACGCCCTGCCAGGACTGGCGCTTCATAAGGCGTTTTTGGGGCCATCCGAAGAACAGCCAGGAAAGGGAAAGCGGACCCGTGGGGATTTGAACCCCAGACCTCCGGCTTAGGAGGCCGGTGCCTTATCCAAGCTAGACTACGGGCCCCTTAGGATGGCTTCCGACTCCAGGCCGATAGATGAGCGTTTGGCCTTAAGGCGGCCGCGAAGCTCGATCCCCGTTGCGCGCCCTCGTCCCGCTCCTCCTGCTTTTCGCCTTGCCTGGCCAGGCCCAGCCCTGGCTCGTCGCGGTGGCGCCCGACCTCCCGGGTCCCGGCCCGGGCGACGAGGGGTTCGCGGTCGCCGGTCCCCCTGGGGGCATGGACCTGGGGGGCTACCGCGTCACCGACGGCGAAGGTGCCTACACGTTCCCTCCCGGCACCACCGCCGACGCGGTGCGCTGGGTCTGGGTGACCGGAAACGGCACGGCGTGGAAATCGCACGCAGGGCCTCCCGCCTTGCGGTGGGACGCAGACCACACGGGCCGCTTCGGGTTGGCCAACGATGGCGAGGGCCTAGAACTCCTGGATGCCCAAGGCCTTGCCTTGGACGCCTTCGCGTGGGGCGACGGCCAGGTGGACGGCATGCACGGCTCGGTGCGCTTCACGTCGCCGGGCATCGTCTATGAACGCCGGCGGGACGGCGACGGGTTCCTCGACACCGATTCCCCCGAGGACTGGGCAACACCGCGCCTCCACCGCATCGGGGAGTCCGGCCTCGACCAACCCACGTTCCATGTCCAACGGTTGACGCTCTATTCCTCTCCCGACAGCTCCTTCGAGGTGCTCACGGGACTGATTGCCGGAGCGCGCGAGCGGCTCCACCTCCACGTCTACGAGCTCCGCTCCCCTGCGTTGGTGGACGCCCTGGTCGCCGCCAAGGCGGCCCATCCCCGCCTCGACCTCCAGCTCCTCGCCGAGGGCCATCCCGTGGGCATCGAGTCGGACGAGCGCCACGCCACCGCTGACGCCCTGCGGCGCATCCAGGAGGCCGGCGGCACCGTCGTGCTGGCGGACGGGGGGCGCTACCGTTACCACCATCTCAAGGTCCTGGTGGCGGACGGCGCCGTCGCGGTGCAATCGGAGAACTGGGTCGAGGCGGGGGTCCCCGAGGAGCCGACGTGGGGCAACCGCGGCTGGGGCGCCGTGGTGCACGACCGCGCCGCCGCCGACTGGTTCGCCGCGTGGATGGCCGCCGACCGCGCCGCGTGGGACGTCGAACCCTTCGACCTTGCCGCGTTTGACCCACTCTTCGAGCCGCCCCCGCGCTACCCGCCGCGGACCGGAGGATATGGGCCGGTGGTCCCCGCCTTGACTCTGGAGGGGGATTTCCTGGTGACCCCGGTCGTCGCCCCCGACCACACCGCCGACCCTGCCGACGACCTGGTGGCCCATCTCGCCGCCACGGCCCGGCGTCGGCTCTGGGTCGAGCAGTTGGACCTTGCGGTGGAGGGCCAGAACCGCCTGGGGTGGACCGGCGCCGACCCCCTGCTTGCCGCCGCGGTCGAGGCTGAACGCCGCGGCGCCGACGTCCGCCTCCTTGCGGCATCCCCCTTCTCCGCCGACGACCGAGGCAACGCCGACGCCCTCGCCTGGCTCGCCGAGCGCGGTGTCGCGGCCAGGTTCCTGGACCGCCCGGGCATCGCGACACTCCACAACAAGGGCTTGGTGGCCGACGACGCCGTCGTCCTCGGCTCCCTCAACGCCAACCACGCCAGCCGCTCCGACAACCGGGAGGTGAGCCTCATCCTCCAGGGCCCCGGGGTCGCCGACCCTTTTGCATCGCTCTTCAGCCAGGATTGGGGGGAGGCGGAGCCGCCGCGCGACTTCGCGGTCATCCGGGACGACCTGCGGGGGCTCCCCGCGGCCCCGTGGCCAACCCTTTTGGCCCTCCCGCTCGTCGCGAGCCTCCTTAGCCGCCGATGAGCCTCCACCCCGTCTCCATCCTTGCCGTCGCCGTCATCCTGGCCGCCCTCGCCGTGGCGTGGTCGCGCCGCTTCATCGCCACCGGAGCCCTTGCGGTGGCGAACCTCGTCGTCTTCGCCCTCTCCGCGTTCGGGCCGACCGTGCGGGTGGGCGACCACATCGTGCCGGTCATCCACCGGGAGCTCGCCCTGCAATCGGTCCACCTCCAGCACGGCGAGCCGTTGGGGTTCCTGCAGCTCCTCACCTCGATGTTCGTCCACGCCGACTTTGGGCACATCTTCTCCAACCTCATCATCCTCCTCGCCTTCGCGCTGCCTTTCGAGGAGCGCATCGGGACCCGGCGCTTCCTCGCCATCTACCTCGGCGCGGGCCTCATGGGGTCGCTCGCCCAGACCGCCTACACGGGATGGAGCTCCGTTGCCCTGATGGGCGCCTCGGGCGCTGTCTTCGGGATCATCGGCGCCTTCGCGGCGGCCTTCCCGACCCTGGTGGTACCCCTCCCGATGCCGCTCTTCGTGGTGATGATATTCGTGCGTGCCCGGGTCTGGGTCGCCGCCCTCGTCTTCACGGCCATGCAGGTCCTCTACTTCGCGCTGCTCTCCCCCTTCGACAACACCGCGTACGCGGCGCACTTTGGCGGACTTGCCGCGGGCATCGTCCTCGGCACCACCGTCGCGCGCCATGCGGCACCCCGCCGCTCCGCCGTCCGGGTGGACCTGGTGGCGCTGCAGCCCTTCGCCAAGGACAACGGCACCTCGACGGCCCTCCAGCACATGACCGAGCACCGCGACGAGCCGCAGGTGTTCCAGGCCTGGCTCGACCGCTTCTTCCGCACCGCGCGCTGCCCGACCTGCGACCACACCGTCATGCCGCACCGCGGCGAGGTGGTGTGCACGCAGGGCCACCGCTTCGACGTTCGCTCCAAGGCGGCCGCGAAGGCGTAGAGCCGGTGGGAATCCAAGCGGTTTTACCGGAGAGCCGCCGTCTCCTGGCGTGGCCGTTCCCCCGAAAGCCGTAGCGCCCTCCATCCATCCCACGTCGGTCCTCGCCCCCGGCGCCGTCGTCATCGGCCAGGTGACCATCGAGGCGGAGTGCTTCATCGGCCCCAACGCGGTCCTCCGCGGGGACATCGAACCGATCCATGTCCGGATCGGGTCCAACATCCAGGACAACTGCACCATCCACACCGAGCGCGGCTCGCCGGTCTCCATCGGGCCCCACGCCTCGGTCGGCCACGGTGCCGTCGTGCACGGCGCCACGGTCGGCGAGCGCGCCCTCATCGGCATGAACGCCGTCGTCCTCAACGGCGCCACCGTCGGCGACCACGCCATCGTGGGGGCCCTCAGCCTGGTCCCCAACGGCTTCGCGGTCCCGCCCCGCAGCCTCGCGGTGGGTGTCCCGTGCCAGGTCAAGAAACAGGGCGACGCCGCGGTGGCCGAGATGGCGTTCCAGAACACCGAGCGCTACCACCGCTACCGCCTGGAGCACCTCGACGGACGGTGGAAGACCGTGGTTGGGCCCAAGAACGACGCCGGCACCTTCACGCGGTGAGGCCGTGCCGCGCTTCCTGGCCATCGGCCGCAGCCGCGTCCAGCTCCTCGAAGCGGTCGCGCACGACCCCGCCGACGCCAGGCGCATGGCGGCCGCCCTGGAGACCCTGGAGCCGAAGCGGATCCATGTTGACCTGACACCAATCGAGGCGCGTCTCGTCGAGCAGGGCGGGGGGAGCCTCGCTCCTTTCGCGACGCGCGCCTTCGACGCTGTGGCCTCGTGCGGCCCCGCCGAGCCGAACGCCCTCTACCGGATTGTCTCGGAGTGGGCGGCCGAGCACGGGGCCACGGTGGAGCTCCTCCTGCCCGACCTCGCCCCGGCCCCCGAGGGCAGACGCTGGCCCCGGCCGACCGGCCTTCGCAGGCTGGACCGGATGCTGCGCCGCGAAGGGTTCTCGGCCGCCGATTCGCGCACCGCGGTGGCCCGCCTCGACCGCCACTACGCCTCCCGCGTCCCCGAACTGGCCGCATGGCTCGAGGCGCGGCGTGACCTGGCTGCGAAGACGCTGGTTCGAGGCTACGACGGCCGCGGCGAAGACGGCGTCGCGGTCCTGGCGTTCCCGGAGGCCGACACCGTGGCCGACCGGGTCTACCGCCTCCTCCACCCAAACCCTTCATAGGCCGGGGGGGGCTCGGCGCGCCGTGGTCGCCATCGCCCCGTTCCGGGCCCTGCGCTACGACGGGGCGCGGACGGACCTCGCCGCGGTGACGACGCCGCCCCACGACGTCATCTCCCCCGCCGAGCGCGAGGCGTTCGCGCTCCGGCCCGAGAGCATGGCGCACCTCATCCTGCCCGAGCCGCGGCCGGGCGACGCCGAGCCGCCGGCGGCGCCCAACCGCTTCCTCCGCACCCGCGACCTCCTCGCCGCGTGGACGCGCGAGCGCGTGATGGAGCGCGACGCCAAACCCGCGCTCTACGCCTACGAGGTGACGCACCGTTGGGGCCCGGCGGGCACACCGCTGCGGATGCGCGGCGTCTTTGCCCGCATCCGCCTCGACCCCACCTACCGCGAGGTCCGGCGCCACGAGCGCACCCTCACGGGACGCAAGCGCGACCGCCTCCACCTGCGGGAGGCGACACGGTGCGACGTCGAGCCCATCTGGCTCCTCTACCGCGACGAGCGCGGCTGGGTCGAGGAGGTGCTGTGGTCGAATGCCTACGACGAGCTCCTCCGCTTCACCGACGAAGCCGGCACGGAGCACCGCCTCTGGCGCATCGACCGCCCCGAGGCGATCGACGAGGTGGTGGCGCAGTTCGAGGAACGCCACGCCGTCATCGCCGACGGCCACCACCGCTACCAGACCGC
The DNA here is from genome assembly GCA_035292455.1 of Thermoplasmatota archaeon. Lineage (GTDB taxonomy): Archaea > Thermoplasmatota > E2 > JACPAO01 > JAHFTW01 > DATDQC01. The sequence continues at coordinate 308 of DATDQC010000127.1, read as the reverse complement.
GCTCGACCACGCCGCAGCGACCGGCGACCTCCGCCACGGCGCCATCCTGGCCTGCCTGGTACGCGACAACGATCCCGGCCTCAGGATCCAGGCCACGCACCGGATCCTCGCCCGGCTGCCCTTCGGCGCCGACGAGGCGCTCCGGCGCGCCGCACGGCTGTGGGAGAGCGAGCCCGTGGCCCTGCGCGACCTGGAGTCGGCGCTCGCCGGCCTTGACCCCGAGGGGCGCGAATGCATCGTCGTCCTTCAGGATAAGTCGGGACCCGCGCTGCACCGCCTCCGGCTGCGGGGCGACGCCGAGGTGCGGG
>DATDQC010000126.1:0-3249 GCA_035292455.1 Thermoplasmatota archaeon | reverse complement strand
TTCAACCCCGCGGCGGGGATGGCCGTGCGGTGTACCCATGCGGATCCTCCTCGTCCCCTTCCTGCTGTTGACCGCCTTCGCCCTCGCCGGCTGCTCCGGAGGCGGGAGGTGACGGGACGTTCTCCGGCCACGTCGAACTGTACGACGACCGATTCGAGCCGGAGGAGGCCACCGTCGAGGCGGGCACCCTGGTCCACTTCATGGTGGACGATAGAGCCGTCCACGCCCACACCGTGACCATCCACAAGGCGGGCGACGCCACGTCAATCATTCTCAAGGACACGGCCGTGTCGTCGGCCAATCCCGAGACGTCGTTCACGTTCGCCTCGGCCGGCACCTACCACGTCTGGTGCAAGAACCACGGTGGGATGACCAGCGGCATGCACATGCTGGTGACGGTCGAATAGACTGCGCCGAGTCCCTGCGTTTTATCCGCCCAGGACGTGCCTCGCGATGACAAGCCGCTGGATTTCGCTCGTCCCCTCGAAGATCTCGAAGATCTTGATGTCGCGCATGTAGCGCTCCACGGCGTAGTCCTTGGTGTAGCCGTTGCCGCCGTGGATCTGGACGCCGTCGATGGTCGCCTTCATCGCCATCTCGCTGCAGAACAGTTTCGCCCGGCTCGCGGCGTGGGTGAAGGGCTTCCCCTGGTCCTTGAGCCAGGCCGCCTTGAGGTAGAGGTTGCGGCCCGCCTCGATGGCGACGTCCATGTCGGCGAGCTTCCACTGGATGGCCTGGTTCTCGATGATGGGCCGCCCGAACTGTTTCCGCTCTTTTGCGTACGCCACCGAGTCCTCGAAGGCGGCGCGGGCGATGCCCACACTGCCGGCGGCCGCCATGATGCGGCCGGTGTCGAGGGTCGCCATGGCGACCTTGAACCCCTCCCCTTCCTTGCCGAGGCGGTTCCCGGCCGGCACTTCGAGGTCCTCGAAGGAGAGTTGGTTGGTGTAGGAGGCGTTGAGCCCAAGCTTCTCCTCGTTGCGTCCCACCTTGAACCCCTTGGACTTGGTCTCCACGATGAACGCCGACACGCCGCGGGCATCCGTGCTCGCGAGGTCGGTGCGGGCGAAGAGGATGCAGACGTCGGCGACGGCGCCGTTGGAGATGAACTGCTTCTGGCCGTTCACGAGGTAGCGGTCGCCCTTGCGGACCGCCGTGGTCGTGAGGCTCCCGGCGTCGGAGCCCGCCTCCGGCTCGGTGAGGGCGTAGCAGGCGAGGAGCTTCCCGGAGGCGAGGCCGGGGAGGAAGCGCCGCTTCTGCTCCTCGGTGCCAAACGAGAGGAGGGGGCCGACGCCGAGGCTGGCGTTGGCGCCGAAGATGACGGAGTGGCTGGCGTCGGCGCGGGCCAGCTCCTCGGCGACCAGCGCGAAGGAGACGTAGTCCGCACCAGGGCCGCCGTACGTCTCAGGGACGGTGATGCCGAGGAGCCCCAATTCCCCCATCCGCTTCGTGGTGGCCTTGGGGAAGGAGTGCTCGCGATCGTGCTTGGCCGCGATGGGCTTCACCTCGTTGTGCGCGAACTCGCGCACCATGTCCCGGATTTGGCGCTGCTCGTCGGAGAGCTCGAAGCGCACGGCATCCATCCCACAAGGAGGGGGTTCAAGAAGGCGACGAATCGGGACGCCCCTGAAGGGTGCCCGGGTCCGAGCGCCGCCCGGCTTCAGGCTGCCGTTATATTCCTTGGGGAAGGGGGCCATATACTGGGAGCGAGCAGAACCCTGTTGGCCCATGGAGACCGTGGTCGAGCGTGCCCTACCCTCTGCGACAGCCCCAAGGGCGGCCTCTCAGGGGCTCCTGCAACGCCTCCGGGCCATCATCCCCCAGGGGGTGCCGTTGCCGCGGGAGGCGTGGCGGGCCCGCCACCGCACCATCCTCATCCTGCTGTGGCTGCACGTCCCCATTGTGGTCGCCTTTGGCGTCTACACCCACCACACGCTTTCGCACAGCCTCCTGGAAGCCTCCATCGTCGCGAGCGCCGCCTTCGCCGCCTCGCTGCCTCGCCTCCCCTTTCCTGGAGGGCGCTTGGAACGCTGGCAGCGTTCCGCGCGAGCCATCGTCGCCGGCTTCGGCCTGGTGGCCTCCTCCGCCATCCTGACCCACCTCTCGGGCGGGATGATCGAGATGCACTTCCACTTCTTCGTCATGGTCGCCGTGATGGCGTTCTACCAGGAGTGGCCCCCCTTCCTCATGGCCATCGCGTTCGTCGCCGTCCACCACGGTGTTGCGGGGGCCCTGGACCCGCGCTCCGTCTACAACCACCCCGACGCCCTCGCCAACCCCTGGAAGTGGGCCGGCATCCACGCCTTCTTCATCCTGTGCGCCAGCGCCGCCACCATGACCGCCTGGCGCTTCAGCGAGGAGGCGCGCATGAAGAGCGAGCAGGCGAACCTGGAGATGGGCCAGGCCGTCTCGCTCCTGGGGGCCACCCTGGAGTCCACCGCCGACGGCATCCTGGTCGTGGACACCGCCGGCCGCATCGCCAACCACAACCAACCCTTCGCCATAATGTGGGGCATCCCCAAGGAGATCCTCGCCGCGCGCGACGATGACAAGGCCATCGCCTTCGTCCTCGACCAACTCAAGGACCCCGCCGCCTTCGTGGCGAAGGTGCGCGAACTCTACGCCCAGCCCGAGGCGGAGTCCTTCGACACCCTGGAGTTCAAGGACGGGCGCGTCTTCGAGCGCTACTCCAAGCCGCAGCGCCTTGGGGGGCGCGCCATGGGACGGGTGTGGAGCTTCCGCGACGTCACCGAGCGCCGGCGCGCCGAGGCGGACCGCACCGTGGCGGGGCAGCGCCTCATGGAGATCCAGCGCCTCGAGGAGGTCAACCACTTCAAGACCTCGCTCCTCAACACCGCCTCCCACGAGCTCAACACGCCGCTCACCCCGCTCCGGCTGCAGATACATCTCCTCAAGGACGGCGGCATGGGCGCCCTCAACGACCGCCAGCGCAGGTCGGTGGAGGTCCTCGACCGCAACCTGGAACGCCTCTCCAGCCTGGTGCAGAACGTGCTCGACGTGGCGCGGCTCCAAAGCGAGCGGCTCAGGATCAAGCCGCGCCCCGTCGAGGTCGGGGGCCTGGTGAAGGAGTCGCTCGAAGCCTTCGAGGAGTCGGCGCGCCGCTCCGGCACCCTCCTGGTCGCCAACCTGCACGGTGAGGACGGCCACCTCCGCGTCCCCGGCGACAGCCACCGCATCACCCAGGTGCTGTTCAACCTGGTCTCCAACGCCCTCAAGTTCACCCCCGCC